>JAYSFH010000059.1:0-6968 GCA_041913405.1 Dongia sp.
CCGCGACCGAGGAATCGACGCCGCCGGAGAGGCCGCAGATCACCTTGCCCTTGCCGACCTGGGCGCGGATCTTGGCGATCATGGATTCCTTATAGGCCGCCATGGTCCAGTCGGCCTTGCAGCCGCAGATCTTCTGCACGAAGTTCTTGATCAGTTGTGCGCCGCGCGGCGTGTGCACCACCTCGGGATGGAACTGCACCGCGTAGTATTTGCGGCTCTCGTCGGCGATCGCGGCATAGGGCGCGCCGTCGCTGACCGCCACCACCTTGAAGCCCTCGGGCAGGCGCACGACGCGGTCGCCATGGCTCATCCAGACCTGGTCGGTGTCGCCCGGCAGCCAGACCCCGTCGAAGATCGCCGAAGGCTCCTTGATCTGCAGGGTGGCGCGGCCGAACTCGCGGTGATCCGAGCCATGCACCTCTCCGCCCAGCTGCGCGCACATGGTCTGCTCGCCGTAGCAGATGCCGAACACCGGCAGCTTCGACTGCCAGACCTCATTGGGCGCCCGCGGCCCGTCCTCGGTGGTGACCGAATGCGGCGAGCCGGAGAGGATGATGCCCTTGGGCTCGAAGGCCTTGATCTTCTGGGCATCGGTGTTGAACGGCATGATCTCGCAATAGACGCCGGCCTCGCGCACCCGCCGCGCGATCAGCTGCGTCACCTGCGATCCGAAATCGAGAATGAGAATGCGATCGGTCATGAGTCTCCTGGTCTCTCGTTGTCGGCGCGATCTCTCGCGCTGTCAGAATGTGTACGCCGTTTGCCTCACCTGGATGGCCCGAAGCAGATCTACCGGATCGACGCCAAGGAGCGTCGGCAGCAATCGAAGCTGGGAACGGCTGCGCGCGCTGCTCGCCTGTCGCAGCTCGAGCACGATCTCGGTCTTCCAGGGCAGACGGCCGATCTCGGCGCTGATGATGCGATCCCAGGCGACGGGCGTCGCTTGCCGAAAGATCAAACCGAGCGGCGAGAGCACCAGGCGTGCGCGTCCGTTGCGCAGCTTGTGAACCAGAAGACCAAGGCCGCACAGCAGAAGGAAGGCATCGAAGACGATCTCGATCGCCTTGCCTTGGTATCCGAAGAAGCCCAGAACACCGAAGGCGACCAGGCAAACGCCGATGGTCGTGGTCGACGCGAAGTTCAGCCACGGCTCGGCAAAGGCGAGCGTAGCATCGGTCTTCTCTGCCCAGGAAATCGGCCGGACCGGGTGCCAGAACCGCGCCACGATTGCCAGCAGCGCCGGCGCAAGCAGCAACGTCCCAACCGCGCCATTCAACCGAAAGAACGGACCTCCGCCCGCCACCAGTTCGTTGATGGCGCTGACAACGGCGCCGGCGGCCATCACGGAAAGGATCACCGTGCCCCAGAGGTGCAGCGGCTTCATCGCTTGCACGCGCCGATCAGCGCGCCGAGATCATGCCAGCCGTAACCGACATCCGGCGCGCCTTCATCGACGCCCTCGGCGAAGATGGTGCCGCCGAGCTTGTCATAGACCCGGCGGTAGTCGTTGTCGCGGAATGCCCAGAGCATCAGCGCGCGTCTGCCGCCAACCTGCCAGTGATGCGCGATCTCGGCGATCAGCGCGCGACCGAGGCCCTTGCCCTGCACGGCGTGGCGAATGTGGACGATGTTGATCTCGCAGTCGAAGTCCTTGAGCTTCGGCTGGCCGGGGATCTCGCGGACGATCTGGTGATCCAGCACCGGCCCGCCATAGATGAAGCCGAGCAGGGGCCCTTCGACGCGCTCGCTGCCCACCAGCACCAGGTTGGCGGGATCGCTTATCTTCTGTTTCCAGTAGTCGAGCCGCTTCTCCGGCTGCTTCGCCGCGATCTGCTTCTCATCGACCACGCCGGCATAGGCGCTCTTCCAGCCGAGGTAATGGATCTCCGCGATCTCCAGCGCATCGTCGAGCACGGCGGGGCGGATCAGGTAACCCCTCACGCCGGCGTCTCCACCGCCGCCTTCTTCTCCATCACCGCGACGAAGAACCCATCGGTGCCATGCTTGCCCGGTGTCAGCACCAGCATGTCGCCGTCGCCCGGATAAGGCGTCTCCAGGCCGAGCCGCGCGGTCGCTTCGGCCCAGACCTTCGGCGCCGGCAGCAGCGCGAAATCCTTGTTGGCCTCGAGGAAGGCCGCGACTTGGTCGGCATTCTCTTCCTGGAACAGCGAGCAGGTCGCATAGACCAGGCGCCCGCCCGGCTTCACCAGCCGCGACGCACTGTCGAGGATGCGCTTCTGCAGGTCGGCCAGCTCTTCCAGATCCTTCGGCTTCAAGCGCCATTTCGCATCCGGGTTGCGGCGCCAGGTGCCGGCACCCGAGCAGGGCGCGTCGATGAGGACGCGGTCGTAGCCGCCGGCATGCCGCTTCACCCAGGGATCGCGTTCCGAGGAGAGGTCGCGGCGCTCGACATTGTTGATCCCGGCGCGGCGGATGCGGGTCGCCGAGCGCTCGATGCGCCCTTTGAGCACGTCCATCGCCACCAGCTTGCCCTTGTTCTCCATCATCGCGGCGAGAGCGAGGGTCTTGCCGCCGGCGCCGGCGCAGAAATCGACCACCCGCTCGCCGGGCTTGGGATCGACCATCAGCGCGATGAGCTGCGAGCCCTCGTCCTGGATCTCGATCAGGCCGTCCTTGAACACCGTCAGCGTCGCCAGCGGTGCGCGGCCTTCGACGCGGAGGCCCCAGGGCGAGAGCGGCGTCGGCTTGGCCTCGATGTCGGCCTCGCGCAGGGCGCGGATCGCCTGCGCCCGCGTGCCCTTCAGGGTGTTGACGCGGATATCGGTCGTCGCTTCCACGAGTGCGGCACGCATCTCGGCCTCGAGATTCTTGCCGAAGGCGCGCTTCAGCCGGTCCTCGCACCATTCGGGAAACTCGTAGCGCACCCAGAGCGGCGCCTTGGGATCTTCCAGGGTCTGGCCTTCCAGCGCCTTGGCGATCCGCTTCTCGGTCTGGTCGAGCGTCGGTGGGCGATACTGGCCGCCGTCGAAGGCGCCGGCGATCTTGTCCGCCGACCAGCCTTCCATCACCGCCATCCGCGCGATCATCCGCGCCCGTTCCAGCTCCGGCAGCTTCACGTCGCCGCGGGCCCGGTCGAGCTTCCAGCCCAGGGCCGCGCGCCGGCGCAGGATGGCATAGACATGGTCGAGCACCGCCCGCCGGTCGGCGCCACCGATATAGCGGCGGGTGCGGAAATAGCCGGCAGTGGCGCGATCGGCCGGTGCGGTTCCTTCGTGGATCGCTTTCAGCAGTTCGATTGCAGCTTGGAGTCTTGCGCCTGGAGTCACTTACGGTTTCACTTACATGTTCTGCCGGTAGTTCGGCGCTTCGCGGGTGATCTGCACGTCGTGGACGTGACTCTCCGCGAGGCCGGCATTGGTGATCCTGAGGAAGCGGCACTTGGTCTGCATGTCCTGGATCGTGGCGTTGCCGGTATAGCCCATCGCCGCCTTCAAGCCGCCGACCAGCTGGTGGATCACGGTGCCGGCAGGGCCCTTATAGGGAACGCGGCCCTCGATGCCCTCGGGCACCAGCTTCAGCTTGTCGGCCACTTCCGCCTGGAAGTAGCGGTCGGCGGAGCCGCGCGCCATCGCGCCGAGCGAGCCCATGCCGCGATAGGATTTGTAGGAGCGGCCGTTGTAGAGGAAGACCTCGCCCGGGCTCTCGTCGGTGCCGGCCAGCAGTGAGCCGACCATGGCGCAATCCGCACCCGCCGCGATCGCCTTGGCGAGATCGCCCGAATACTTGATGCCGCCGTCGGCGATCACCGGGATGTTGGACTTGTGCGCGCGCTCCGCCGCGTCGGTGATCGCGGTCAGCTGCGGCACGCCGACACCGGCGACGATGCGGGTGGTGCAGATCGAGCCCGGGCCGATGCCGACCTTGACCGCATCGGCGCCATGGTCGATCAGCGCCTGGGCGCCGTCGGCGGTGGCGACATTGCCGGCGACGACCTGGCAGTCGTTGGAGAGGCGCTTCGCCGCGGCGACCGCGGAGAGCACGCCTTCGGAGTGGCCATGCGCGGTGTCGATCACCAGCACATCGACGCCGGCCTCGAGCAAGGCCTCGGCGCGGCGCAACCCGTCCTCGCCGACACCCACGGCAGCCGCGACGCGGAGGCGGCCGCGCTCATCCTTGCTGGCGGAGGGATAGGCCTGGGCCTTCTCCATGTCCTTGACGGTGATGAGGCCGATGCAGCGATAGGCGTCATCGACCACCAGCAGCTTCTCCAGCCGATGCTGGTGCAGGAGCTTCCGCGCCTCGTCATGCGCGGTGCCGGGCTTCACCGTGACCAGGCGGTCCTTGGTCATGAGGTTCCCGACCGTCTCGTTCATGTCGGTGGCGAAGCGGACGTCGCGGTTGGTGAGGATGCCGACCAGCTTCCCGGAGGATTTCTCCACGACCGGGAAACCGGAGATCTCATGCGCCTCCATCAAGGCGCGGGCTTCGGCGAGCGTCGCTTCCGGATGGATGGTGAGCGGGTTCACCACCATGCCGCTCTCGAACCGCTTCACCTTCCTGACCTCTTCGGCCTGGCGCGCGATGTCGAGATTCTTGTGGATGACGCCCATGCCGCCGTTCTGCGCCATGGTGATCGCCATCCGGGCCTCGGTCACCGTGTCCATGGCGGAGGAGAGCAACGGGATCGAGAGCTGGATGCGCTGGGTCAGCTTGGTCGCCGTGACCGCCGTCGCGGGCAGCACGGCGCTTCGCGCCGGCTCCAGCAGCACGTCGTCAAAGGTCAGAGCGTCACGGATTTCCATCGCCAAACCCCGCTGGAGGGACCGTCGGTGGAAACCGGTCCGTCCTTAAAGTGTATTCCTGCCCGGAATCGGGTTGGCGCGGCATCATACACAGGGACTTCCGCCCGTCCAGGAAAAGGGCGGGATTCCGGGCTTTCCAGCCGCAGGGCAGGCATGCCCCCATGGCTATGGCGTCCGGGGTTTGACTTCGCTATATCTGGGAGTCGGGGCCTGAAGTCGTCCCGCTCCCCTCCCTGTCCCTTATTTGAGGTCGGCGTATTTGTCGTGGCAGGCGCTGCAGGCCGCGCTCAGCGACTTATAGCTGCCTTGGAAGGACGCGAGGTCGCCCGCCTTTGCCACGGCCAGGGCCGCCTCGATCGCCTTGGCGCGCGCGGTCTCGAATCCGGCGCGGTCAGTCCAGATATTGGGTTTCGCCTGGTCGTCTTCATGCTCCGACCCGGCCGGGAACAGATCTTTGAATTGCCCCAGGTAGTCGGCGATCTCCTGGCCGCGCCGGGCGGTCTCGGCGGGATCGAAACTGCCCGCCTTGTTCATTTCCGCCAGCGGCCGAAGCGCGCGCTTGATGTGCTTCATCGCCACTTCGCGCGCGTTGTGCGCGGCGGCGAATCCCGAGCCGGCGATCGCCGCGCCGAGAGTCACTCCGAGCGCGATGGCCGTGACGTGCTTCCAGTTCATTCCGGGGTCTTCCTCAATGCGGTCTTCTGCAAGGACGATGGGGGGCGGGTGGGCTCAGCGGGCCGGCGACTTGCCGCGGAAACTCAATGCCACCACGTAGATTTCCGCCGAATCCTTGCGGCTGGCAGCGGGCTTCACGTGGCGGACTTCCTCGAAGTCGCGCTTCAGCTCTTTAAGGAGATCGCCGGTGGCGCCGCCCTGCAGCACCTTGGCGATAAAGGTACCGCCCGGTGCCAGCACCTCCGCCGCGAAGGCATAAGCGGTCTCGGCCAGGGCCATGATCTTCAGGTGGTCGGTCTGCTGATGCCCGGTCGCGGAGGCGGCCATGTCGGAGAGCACAACATCGGCCTCCCCCCCATCAGTTCCTTGGGCCAGCAGCGCCTTCAGCTTCGCCGGCGCTTCCTCACTCATGAAATCGAGATGCAGGATTTCCGCGCCCGGCAGCGGGTCCATCTCCAGGATGTCGATGCCGATGACTTTGCCGCGCCCGGACTTCAGCACTTTCTCGCCGGCGACCTGGGTCCAGCCGCCGGGTGCCGCGCCGAGATCGACCACCCGGGCGCCGGGTTTCAGGAAATGGAAACGCTCGTCCAACTGCAGCAGCTTGAAGGCCGCCCGCGAACGGAAGCCTTGCTTCTTCGCCTCGGCAACGTAGGGGTCGTTCAGCTGCCGGTGCAGCCAGCGGGTCGACGAGGCGGTGCGTTTGTTGGCGGTCTTCACCCGCTCGGTGAGGCCGCGGCCGGATGGGTTGGAGCTTCTGCCGCCCTTCGTCATGTCCGGTTGACGCGGGCCGCCTTTGGAACTGCGCGCCATGATCTAAGCCGGGAGCACTTGGCCGTTGGTGACCGGGATCGGTGCTTCCAGCGCGGCGTTGCGCGCCGGGCCGCTCATCAGGCTCATCAGGATGCCTTCGCGCACGCCGCGGTCGGCGACCCGCAGGCGGCCCACCGGCCAGAGCCTGCAGATCGCGGAGAGGATCGCACAGCCGGAGAGCACCAGGTCGGCGCGCTCCAGGCCGATGCAGGGAATCTGCGCCCGGCCGGCGACGTCGCGGCTGGCGATGTCATGGCTGATCCGCTCGACGTCGCTGAAATCGAGATAGGAGCCATCGACCTGGCCGCGGTCATAGCGCGCCAGCCCGAGGCGGATGCCGGCCAGCGTGGTGACGGTGCCGGAGGTGCCGAGCATCTGCACCTCGCCGGCGCCGATCGCGCGAGCGGCGCTGATCGCGCGGTGCAAGGGTTCCAGATGCGCGGCCACCAGGCCGACCATCCGCTGGTAGAAAGCCTCGGCGCTCTCGCCGGCTTGCGCCTCGGCGCCGAATTTCTCGGTCAGGGAGACGACGCCCAGTGGCACCGAATGCCAGGCCACCATCTCCGGCGCCTGGTTCGGCCGGAAGCGCAGCCAACCGAGTTCGGTCGAGCCGCCGCCGATGTCGAAGACGATGGCATAGGGCCGGTGCTTGTCGAGCAAGGGCAGGCAGCCCTTGAAGGCAAGCTGGGCCTCCTCGCCGGTGGTGATGATGTCGAG
>JAYSFH010000059.1:6978-12333 GCA_041913405.1 Dongia sp.
CCAAGGTGCGGCCGACGAAGTCGGTGCAATTGTCGGCCCGGCGGCAGGCCTCGGTGGCGACCGCACGGCTGAGCGTGACCCCGCGCCGCGCCATCTTGCCGGCGCAGATCTTCAGGGCTTCGAGGGTGCGGTTGATGGCGGCCTCGGAGAGCCGGCCGGTCTGCGACACGCCTTCGCCCAATCGGACGATGCGCGAGAAGGCGTCGATGACATGGAATCCGGATCCGGCATGCCGGGCCACGAGCAGCCGGCAATTGTTGGTGCCGAGATCGAGCGCGGCCATGATTTCGCCGGGCCGGGCGGCGCGCGCAAACACCGGCTGCGCAGCCTCCGCCGGACCGGAAAGGCCCGTAATCACCGTCTGTAACTCCTCAGCCCAGGTCGCCGCCGCCGCGCTTCGTCCGGGGCCTCCCCGGAGCGCCGGCCGCTCTCGCGCCTGGACCGTTCCACCGCCGATCCTACACGGAACGGCGTGCAAAATGAAGGATTTGGGACAGCCCTTCAGCCCCCGCCTTGCCGAATCGGGCAGAAAACCGCGGGATTCCGGGCTTTTCGGGCCCCGGATCGTCCCGCAACCGGGGGCGTGAAAGGCGGGTTGAAACTCAAGAGTCGAGGCGATAAATTCCGCCCGCTTCCGCCGACCCGGACCCTCCTATATAGAGTGCGCCGGATCGAGGCCCCTGCTGGGGGATCGTCTAGCGGTAGGACTACGGACTCTGACTCCGTCAACCCTGGTTCGAATCCAGGTCCCCCAGCCACTCTCAGCCTAAGCCACCAAGCCGAACCTGTTGAATGCGGCGGTACGGGCGGGTAAGCATCCGGCCCCGCTCCCCTTCGACGCACCCTCCCGATGATCCGCCTCGACAACATCAGCAAGCAGCACGGCCACCAGATCCTGTTCATCGACGCTTCGATGGGCATCCAGAAAGGGGAGAAGGTGGGCTTGGTCGGCCCCAACGGCGCCGGCAAGAGCACGCTCTTCCGCATGATCACCGGCGAGGAGCGGCCTGATGACGGTCAGGTCACCATCGAGCCCGGCATGACCATCGGCTATTTCAGCCAGGATGTCGGCGAGATGAAGGGCCAGTCGGCCGTCGCCGCCGTGATGGATGGCGTGGGCCCGGTCAGCGCGCTCGCCGCCGAAATGGCGCTGCTCGAGGCCGCCATGGTCGATCCCGATCGCCTGGACGAGATGGACGCGCTGGTCGAGCGCTATGGCGAGGCGCAGGCTCGCTTCGAGGAACTTGACGGCTATGCCCTCGAGGCCAAGGCGCGCGAGGTACTGGCGGGCCTGAGCTTCAGCCAGGAGCGCATGGACGGCGATGTCGGCCTGCTCTCTGGCGGCTGGAAGATGCGCGTGGCGCTGGCCCGCATCCTGCTCATGCGCCCCGACGGCATGCTGCTCGACGAGCCGAGCAATCATCTCGATCTCGAAAGCCTGATCTGGCTGGAGCAGTTCCTCAAGGCTTACGACGGGGCGCTGCTGATGACCTCGCACGATCGCGCCTTCATGAACCGCATCATCGGCAAGGTCGTGGAGATCGACGGCGGCACCCTCACCACCTATTCCGGCGACCTCGATTTCTACGACCAGCAGCGCGCGCTCGGAGAAAAGCAGCGCCAGGCGCAGTACGAGCGCCAGCAGGCGATGCTGGCGAAGGAGATCAAGTTCATCGAGCGCTTCAAGGCGCGTGCTTCGCACGCGGCCCAGGTTCAAAGCCGGGTGAAGAAGCTCGACAAGATCGAACGCGTCGAGCCGCCGCGCCGCCGCCAGTCGGTGCAGTTCGAGTTCCGCAGCCCGCCGCGCTCCGGCGAGGACGTGGCGAGCCTCCGGACCGTGCACAAGAGCTACGGCGACCATGTGATCTACGGCGGCCTCGACCTGCAGCTGCGGCGCAAGGAGCGCTGGTGCGTGCTCGGCGCCAACGGCGCCGGCAAGTCCACGCTGCTGAAGCTGGTTGCCGGTGCCACCGAACCCGATGCCGGTACCGTCGCCATCGGTGCCAGCGTGAAGCTCGGCTACTTCGCACAGCATTCCATGGATCTCCTCGACGGCGAGGAGACGGTGTTCGAATCCCTCGACGGGTCCTTTCCGCAGGCGGGCCAGGGCGTGCTGCGCTCCCTTGCCGGCTGCTTCGGTTTCTCCGGCGATGACGTCGAAAAGCCCTGCCGCGTTCTCTCCGGCGGCGAGAAGGCGCGCCTCGTGATGGCGAAGATGCTGTTCGATCCGCCGAACTTCCTGGTGCTCGACGAGCCAACCAATCATCTCGACATGGCGACCAAGGAGATGCTGGTTGCCGCCCTCGCTGCTTTCGAGGGTACGATGCTCTTCGTTTCGCATGACCGCCACTTCCTGGCTGCCCTCTCGAACCGCGTGCTCGAGCTGACGCCGGAAGGCGTCCACCCCTACAGTGGTGGCTACACAGAATATGTCGCGCGCACCGGGCAAGAAGCACCGGGCCTGCATCCACAGGGTTAGGCCGAGCGGCTCAGGCCCTGAATCGCACATGCCGTCGAGTTCGAATCTCTACAATCTACGGTAGGATTATTCATTGACGATGACGGAAAAGCACCTATCATGAAGTGACGTGTCTGCACCATGGCGCGCATCACGCGGCGCCCCAAAGGACGCGGAGTCACGC
Organism: Dongia sp.; assembly: GCA_041913405.1. Classification (GTDB taxonomy): domain Bacteria; phylum Pseudomonadota; class Alphaproteobacteria; order Dongiales; family Dongiaceae; genus Dongia. The sequence goes on from JAYSFH010000059.1 coordinate 9,621, forward strand.
AAAGCCGCGCGTCGCGAGACCTTTGGGGAGGCGGACAGTGACCAGCAGATCGGATCGGCTCAAGGCCTACTTGCGGATGATCAAGCGCAAGGAAGGGGCCGAGAGTGTGTTGGATCCCAAGGCGGAGAGGGGCTGGGTGCTGGAGTCCGTGCCGCCGCAACGCCAGGACACCGTCGGCAGCAGTCTGGAGGCCTTTCACAAGGACAAGGACCTGACTCCCGAGCAGATGGACGTGCTGGAGGCATTGATCATTCCCGATCTCCGACCCGCCGTCGACATCATCAATGACCGCTTTGAGGTAAAGCATCCGCTTTGGACTCATCTATCCACGGATTCGGCGATCCGGGGCCGGATTGAAGGCGCCATCCCATTAATCGGCCGCATCGAACTTCCCGGGAACCCTACATACCCGTACGGCGGTACGGGATTTGTGGTGGGAGACGGCCTGCTCATGACCAACCGCCATGTGGCGGCGATCTTCGCCAACGGCCTCGGCGACCGTAACCTTGGTTTCAAGACCGGGCACAGAGCGGGAATCAACTTCCGGCGGGAGCGCGGAGGTTCAGAAGCCGTCACGCTCACCGTGCACAGAGTGGTCATGATTCATCCTTACTGGGATATGGCGCTGCTGTCGGTCGAAGGTCTTCCGGCCGGCCACAAATCCCTGACACTTTCAGTCGATGATGATTTCAGTAACGACGGCCGCGAGATCGTCGTGATCGGCTATCCCGCCTTTGATCCCCGCAACAACGCCATCGAGCAGGACAAGCTGTTCGACAAGACGTACGGCATAAAGCGGCTTCAGCCTGGACAGCTCCATGGTCGAGCGGACACCGAGAGCTTCGGAAAGATAGTGTCGGCCGCGGCACATGATTGCTCGACACTGGGCGGAAACTCGGGCTCCGGCGTTTTCGATCCGAAGAAGGATGAAGTCGTGGCGCTGCATTTCGGCGGTCTCTATCACGACAAGAACTTCGCAGTGCCAGCATTCGAGCTGGCGCGCGACGGCCGTGTCGTCGACGCCGGGGTCAAGTTTGCAAAGGGCGCTCCCGGTGGCAGCCCTCAATGGTCGGATTGGTGGCGGCGCGCGGATCTCGTCGAGCGAGCCGTCGCTTCACCCGTTGCCTCAGTCACCACGACGCCTGCGGCTTCAACGGTTTCGAATGGGGGCAACTCGGTTTCCGTTTCTCGTAGTTACGGCGAGGTCACTGTCGAGATACCGCTGCACATCACCGTGCGCCTGGGGCAGCCTCTAACAACATCCGCAAAACCGGCAGTCGAAGGCGTCACAAACGAGAGCGCCGCCCTGGAGGCGCTGGTCGAGCCGTGGCGCGACGAGAACTATGATTCGCGCGAAGGCTACAATCCCGACTTTCTGGGGGTGCGGGTGCCTATGCCGTCAGCCGCCGATCCGGGCGTGATAGCGCCGACACGAGACGGTGGCACCGTGCTTCACTACGGCCATTTCTCCATTCAGATGAATGCGTCGCGCCGTCTGGCATTGTTCACCGCGTCCAACGTCACTGCGGATCCCAGCTTGAAGAAGCCGGATAAGAACCGCGACTACGGCCGCAGGGGCCTGAGCGGATTGGGCGAGAACGATCAGGAGAAGTGGTTCGTCGATCCACGGATGGACGAAAAGTACCAGCTCCCCGATACGTTCTTCACCAAGGACCGCAAGGCCTTCGACAAGGGCCACATCGTGCGCCGCGAAGATGTGGCCTGGGGCGAGACTTACGCAGAATTGCGCCAGGCGAACGGCGATACCTACCATGTGACCAACTGCTCGCCGCAGGTCGCGGGCTTCAACCGCTCCAATGCCGGTGTAGAGAACTGGGGCGATCTCGAGAACCACGTGCTTTCCGGTGCGGCCAAGGAGAGCCTTACAGTATTCGCTGGCCCCGTCCTTGACCCTTCGGACACCGTTTTCGTCGGAACCGGCGGTGGCGGCCAGCAGATACGGGCCAAGATACCGACTCGCTTCTGGAAAGTCGTGGTGGCCGCTGTTCACGACGGCATAGCGGCGTATGGTTTTGTGCTCGAGCAGGATCTGTCGGATGTCGCTTTTGAGTTCGTGGTGCCCGAAGAATTCGTCGCTCACATGTATCCGATCGCCGACATCGAGGAGATGACCGGCGTTCGCTTCGACAAGGTGGTGATGGAGAACGACCAGTACGAGACGGCGCGCGGAACCGAAGTTGCCCGGACGGCAGGCACGACCCGTAGGCGGCGGAAGAAGTAAAAGCTGGGCGCGCCGGATTGCAGTGAACGGGTCCCGCGCATGACCGGTGCTCGCGGACGTGGGAACGGGTGAACGTCCCGCAGGAGAGGCAAATGGACGTCGCAGTCTTGACCCCAGGCATCATGGCGACGCGGCTCATGTTGCCGGCGCACTGATCAATCGACTCACCCTGCAACTGCCTGCAATCGATCATTCGGGACTCTATAGGCTTCGTTTCGAAGGCTCGCCGGCTTCGATTGATGTCGCGCCATTTGCTGTCTGTGCCGCCAGTTCAGCTCTTGAAGCGATTGGCTATCTCCCCGATCGCTGATCCGAAGCCGAACTGCAGACCGGCACCCGCCAGCAGCATTGCAATGACGTCAGACAAACTTCCCCAGCTCAGATTGCTGACCCAGGAAGCCTGTAGTCCTGCGATTACAATGATGCCGAGAACGATCAGGTTGGCCAGGTAGTCGAACAGCCGGATCCTTC
>JAYSFH010000060.1:0-303 GCA_041913405.1 Dongia sp.
CTATCTGCACAAGAACGACCTCGGCAGAATCTGCTCGATCGCAATCCTCATTTGCGCGTCGTTCAGGCCCGAGGGCCGACTCTTCAATCTGATGCGATGGACCACAGTCGTCTGCTTCATCTTCCTGCTCGCCATGTCTCAGTCCAAGACCAATTGGGTGATTGCCTTCGGTGGCATCTGCTTGCTTCCGGTGTTGATGATCCTGCAGATGCGACGTCTGGCGATGTGGGTTCGTGTCGGCGTTCTCGTTGTCAGCGTCGCTGTGCTGCTGTTCGTCGTGACGGTCGGCGCCGACATGATCCT
>JAYSFH010000060.1:313-12327 GCA_041913405.1 Dongia sp.
CAGGCCCTTGGACGTGACGCCACCTTTTCGGGTCGCGCCACGTTGTGGCGGGCGGTTCGCGAAGTCGTGATGCAGCGGTACTTCCCGCTGGGCGCCGGATATGGCGCATTCTTCACGGAGCAGGGCGCGGTGCCGGCGATTCGCCCGCTGCTTGCCTATTGGGCCATCAATGTGCCCAACCATGCGCACAGCGGATACTGGAACACCTGGGCGGATATGGGCGTTCCGGGTGCCATCGTCCTGGCCACCGTGATAGCGCAGACCGCCATCAGGTTGTTCCGGAGACTGACGCTCGACGCCTCGCGTCCGGTCTGGAAGACGTTCACCCTGATGGTCTTCGTCTTTCTCGTGAACAACTATTCGGAGTCGGTGTCCTTCCGGCACAGCGATATCGCCTGGGTGCTGGTTCTTCTTGCGCTGCTCTACACCGCCCAACCGCAAGTCGTTGCGGACCGGATCCTGGCTCGTGAAAGCATGCGACGGCGATTTGTCGCCGGCACCGCACGCGCGCCTGTGCGAGGACGCGCGCCATGATCGTCGGGTTTCCGTTCAACGGCGACCAGATCGGCGGCAGTGCGATCTCGTCGATCGCATTGCTGCGCGGCCTGCGCAGTCTCGGCGTTGACACGCGGATCATCCTGCATGGCGATGGCGCGATGGCCGACGAGGTGGCCCGCCATGCCGATTCGATTGCCGGACAGGTCATCAGGCTGCGCAAGGTGGGCGCCCACGCCATGAACAGCCGGCCGCACCGCTTTCAGGTCGCCAGCTATCTGGCGGGCGGCGAATGCTACCGTGCGATCAAGCGGCACAATATAGACATCATCCACCTCAATGACCTCGCTATGTTGCGGACCTGGTGCTTGCCCAGCCGCATTGCCGGGGCCAGGTCGGTGGTACACTGGCGCAGCAACTACAAGAAGAGCTGGTCGGTCGACCTGGGCCTGCGTACGGCGGATCGCATCGTCGCGATTGCCCATTACAACAAGAACCAGCTTCCCGCTTTCGCGGCGGCGCGCGCGATCGTCGAGTACAATCCTTGCGGCCCGATCCTGGACGACGCCGCAAGGCTCGAAGCGCGAGCGCGGATCCGGCGGCAGCTCCATCTGCCGCCGAACGCAAGGGTCGTCGGTATCTTCGGCATGCATATTGTCCGCAAGCGTACCCACCTTCTCGCCGACATTCTGAACGCAGTGCCGGAAACCAGCGCCGGGGCGCCGGTCTTTGGCTTGGCCTGTGGCGAGAAGGCGGAGCCTTATGACCACGAGATCGATGCGAAGGTCGAGCGCTTCGGCTTGCAGCAGCGCCTTCTGCGTCCGGGCTTCGTGCGTCCGGCGGAGGATTGGATGGCCGCCTGCGACGTGCTGGTGGCGCCGGCGATCCGGGAACCCTTTGGCCGGGCCGCACTCGAAGCGGCTCAGGTGGGCGTGCCGCTGATCATGTCTTCTGATAGCGGCGCGAGCGAGGTGATCGTCGACCGCAAGACCGGCCTCGTGCTTGACCCGGAAGATGTCCCAGCTTGGATTGCGGCGACGAGGGAACTGCTGGAAGACACCAGTTTCGCCACCCAGCTCGCGACCAATGCCAAGGAGAACCTCAAGGATTTCATGCCCGAACGCCATGCAGCCCGGATCTTCGAGATCTACAGCGGTCTCCTCGGCGCGGCCGGAGCCAAAGCGGCATGAACCTTCCGCAACAAGGCACAATTGCCGCTGTGGCTGCGCGGCCGCCCGAAGCCCGACGGAAAATCGTCGGCATCATCTCCTTCATGAACTCCGGGGGCGCGCAGGAGGCGCTCCTGCGGCTGGCGCGACAGCTGCGTGCTCGCGGCCACGAGATGGAAGTCTGGTTCCTCTACGAGGTCAGCCCGGTCCATCGCGACACCCCCGGCACGCGGGTGATCGTGCCGAAGCCCCGGCTCTCGCTGCGGGAGTATATCAGCTGTTTCGTCACCCTCGTGAAGGCGATCCGGTCTGCGCGCCCGGACGCCGTCATCGGCTTTCTGCCGCTCGGCAACGTCTTCGGTTTGACCGCCGCCGTGCTGGCGGGCATTCCATCGCGCATCGCGTCGCAGCGCTCCCCGGGCACGACCTACGGCAGAGTGATGCGGCTGCTCGACCGCGTTGCCGGTTCGATCGGCATCTACAGCAGCATCGTTTGTGTGTCGGGCGTCGTTGCCAACTCCTTTGCGTCTTATGGCCGGAGCTATCGGCGCAGGCTGCGGGTCGTGCACAATGGCATTGAATGGCAGGGATCGCCGAAGACGAAGCGCGAGGCCCGCGCCGCGCTCGGGCTTCCGGAAGGCGACTTCGTCGTCGCCGCCTTGGGCAGGCTGAGCTATCAGAAGAACTATGGGCTGCTCCTCGATGCCATTGCGGCTGCACCCGGCGTCACGCTCGCGATTGGCGGCGGCGGTGAGCTGGCGGATGAACTGGGGAGTCACGCACGCCGGCTCGGCATCGAGGCTCGGGTGCGATTCCTCGGCGTTCTCACCCGAGAGGGATCTCGTGATCTGCTCCGTGCCGCCGACGCGTTCGCCCAGTCCTCGCTGTTCGAAGGGCAGAGCAATGCGGTGCTCGAGGCCATGCATGCCGGTCTTCCCGTGCTGCTCGCCGACATTCCGGAGCAACGGGAGACGATTGAGGACGAACGCACCGGCGCGCTTGCCGGAATGCTTGCCCCGCTTGCCGACGTGAAGGCCTGGGCTGACGCTCTCAACACATTGCGCGACAGCGCGGCAGTCCGCGAACAACTGGGCGGCGCTGCCCAGACGCTGGTTCAGCGCCGTTTCAGTCTCGAACGCATGATCGGCGGCTTCGAGGCGGCGATTGCCGGCACAGAGCCGCTGCGATGAACGCTCCCGCTCTCCGCCCGGCCGGACAGGCCGGGAACGACAGGGGCGGGCGCCCATTGTTGGTTTTTGCGCGCCCCGGCCGCGGCAATCGCGGCACCAACCCATATACATACCTGCTTTCCGAGGCGCTCACGCGCTGCGGCTGCACGATCCGTGAGCTGACGCGCCGGAACGGAGTCCTCGGCCGGCCGGATGTCGTGCATATCCATTGGCCGCAATCGGAGGTCCTCGGAAACTTTGCTGTAGCCGCCTACAAATTCGCCTGGATGGTGCTGCGGCTGGCTGTGCAATACCTGCGTGGTACCGCGATTGTCTGGACCGTGCACAATCTGCATGCTCATGATCAGAACAATCCACGCCTCGAATCCTTGCTGATGGCCATCCTGACGCGACTGGTCTCGGGAACGATCTATCTGAGCCCGGCATCGCGCGAGGCCGCCTTCCGGCGCTGGCCACGGCTCGCCGGCAAGCCCAGTGCGGTGATCCCGCACGGTCTCTACGAAAACGCACTCCGCGCGGAAGACACCGCTCAATCGGCGAGGATGGCGTTCGGACTGTCGGCGACGCGACCGGTCGTCGGCTTCCTCGGCGACATCAAGCCGTATAAGGGAATGGAGCGCATCCTGGAGTCGTTTGGCGAGCTGCGGCCGGGGGAGGCGACCCTCTTCATCGCCGGCTCGTTCGTCGCGCCTGCGGACTATGCCGCCGGGCAACGACAGGCCATCGATGCCCTCCGTGCGCTCGGGCATGACGTCGTCTTCCATGAACGTCGTCTCGACGACCGGGAACTGGCACTGGCGATCAAGGCATGCACGTTGAATGCATTGCCCTACAAGCAGATTACGAATTCCGGCTTCGCGATGCTGGTCTTGGGCTATGAGGGGCGGATTCTGGCGAGCGATGAACCCCTGTTCCGCGAGGTCCAGGCGGAAGTCGGCGAAGCCTGGGTTGCCTGCGTCGAGGGGCGCTGGACCGGTGCCGCCCTGCGCTCGGCATTGACCGCCAAGATGGGCGAGTCGGATGTCGAGCAGATGGCGTCGTTCCAGGCCAGCCGCGATTGGCTCGCGATCGGCGCTGCGACCATCGACTTGTATCGGAGGGTGATCGCCGCCCGCTCGGATCTTGGAGAACGCGCACGGTGATGCATCGAACTTTCCATGGGAGGACCGCGATGTCGTTCAGTCGAATCCTGATTGCTTCGCTGTCGATGATGCTGACGGCATGCTCGATGGACGCGTCCGCCGAGGAGTCGGCCACCGGGGCGAGCACGAACGGGGGCCTGTCCTCGGTAACCCGCGTCATCCATGTGGTCAATCTGGATGACGGTGGACCCGGTTCCTTGCGCGCCGCCGTCGAGGCGAAAGGCTATCGCGTCGTGGTGTTCGATGTCGGTGGCCGGATCGACCTGAAAAAGGACCTCGTCGTGCGGCAACCGAATCTGACGATTGCCGGCCAGACCGCGCCTTCCCCGGGGATCAGCCTCTGGGGAGCCGCACTGCGGATCCGGACCCATGACGTCGTCGTCCAGCATATCGCCGTGCGCGTGGGTCCGGGACCCAACGCGAAGGCGAACGACAATCGGGACGCCATCAGCATCGATGGCAATTCCAAGAATCAATCCTTTGAAGTGCTCTTGGAGAATGTCAGTGCGACCTGGTCGGTGGACGAGGCGGTCAGTACCTGGTACCCCACCACCCGCAACGTCACCATCACGAACTCCATCGTGGCCGAGGCGCTGCGCAACGCCGGGCATCCGAAGGGCGAGCATTCGATGGGGCTGCTCGTGGGCCAGGATACCCAGAGCGTCGAAATCACCGGAAACCTGCTGGCCAACAACATGTTCCGAAACCCGGTGATCGGCAAAGGTGCGTCGGCTTATGTCGCGAACAACTACGTGGTCAACCCGGGCATCAATGCCATCCACTTCTACGGCAAGGGCGGCGAGAACGCCCAGACCCGGGCAAGCGTCATCAACAACTTCATCGAGCCGGGGCCAAGCTCGCAGAAGACCATGTTCGGAGTCCTCATTCCGGGCAACAAGGGCGAGCCTACCGACGATCTGATCTATCTCTCCGGGAACGAAATGAGCGACAGCCCGAAAAGCAAGCCGCTCGGCATGGCCAAGGGGCTGGCTCTCTTGCAGTCGCCGCCGATCGAGCCGCCGCATTGGAAGCTGATGCCGACGGAGAAGGTGAAGGACTGGGTGCTTGCGCATGCCGGCCCGCGGCCGTCCGATCGCGATCCCGTGGATGCGCGCCTCATCAAGCAGATCAAGGCGGGCACGGAGCAGGTGATCGACCGGCCGGAAGATGCCGGTCCGCTTCCGACGATCCCGAGCAGTGCCAAGGTCGCCAACGTTCCGGACGATCCGCTGGAAGTTTCGCCGAAGACCGGCAAGTCGCGGCTGGAGATGTGGCTCTGCCTCCGGCATTTGCAGGTCGGCGGGGCGCCGTCCGGACGTTGCCCGGAGCCTATCTCAGTGCTGCAGAGCGTCCTGGGGACGGCGAACTGATGCGCCTGGACTGACCGACGATGCTGTTCAATTCCAATGTCTTCATCTTCGTCTTCCTGCCGATCGTTCTCGTCGGTTTCCACCTGTTCAGGAAAGCGGGCCGGCCGACGCTGGTCTTCGCCTGGCTCCTCATCGCCTCGGTCTTCTTTTACGGCTATTGGCTGGCTGAATATCTCTGGCTGCTGGGCGGCTCGATCGTCTTCAACTTCCTGATCGGACGGCAGCTTTCCGCGAAGCGGAGCAGGCCGCTGCTGGTCTTCGCGATCACGTGCAACCTGTTGCTGCTCGGCATCTACAAGTATCTCGGTTTCTTCGACCGCTCGTTCGCGGAACTGACCGGGCTGGAACTCGGCTTGCCGCACCTGACCCTGCCGATCGGAATCTCGTTCTTCACCTTCACCCAGATCGCCTTCCTGGTCGATGCGTATCGCGGCGAAGTGCACGAGACGCGCCCGATCAGCTACGGGTTGTTCGTAACCTTCTTCCCGCATTTGATCGCCGGGCCGATTCTGCACCACCGCGAGATGATGCCGCAGTTCGAAAAGCCGCAATCCTCCGAAAGCCTTTGGCGCTTCTCGGCGGTCGGGCTGATGCTGTTTGCCGTCGGCCTGTTCAAGAAGGTCATCATCGCGGACAACCTTGCGCTCGCCGCCTCGCCGGTGTTCGACGCCGCCGCGGCCGGCAACGCCCCGCATTTCTTTCTCGCCTGGTACGGCGCGCTAGCCTACACGCTGCAGATCTATTTCGACTTCTCGGGCTACTCGGACATGGCCGTGGGACTGGGCCTGCTGTTCGGGATCAAGCTGCCCGCCAATTTCAACTCGCCCTACAAGTCGGGCAATATCATTGAATTCTGGCGCCGTTGGCACATGACCTTGTCGCGCTTCCTGCGCGACTATCTGTACTTTCCGCTGGGCGGAAACCGGCGCGGGCCGTTTCGTCGCTACCTCAATCTCATGCTGGTGATGACCATCGGCGGCCTGTGGCACGGCGCCGGTTGGACCTTCGTGATCTGGGGCGCGCTCCACGGCTTCTACCTCATCGTCAACCACGCCTGGCAGGCATTGCCGCGCCCGGTCTCGAGCCGTGCCTATCGCGTCGCCGCGCAGCTGTTGACGTTGTTCTGTGTGGTGATCGCCTGGGTCGCATTTCGCGCGACCGACCTCGACGCCGCCCTTCGGATCTATCATGCGATGGCCGGCTTGAGCGGAATCAGCCTGCCGCTGGAGCTGCAGCCGTTGCTGGCCTCTCTCGGCCTCGACCAAGGCATCAACCTGTTCGCGGAGAATTCCCGGCAGGACTTCTATCTCGGGCTGCTCTGGATCGTCGTCGCGGGAGGCGTCGCCCTATTCTTGCCCAACAGCCTCGAACTCGCCGCCCAGCACCAGCCGACCTGCGATTTCGAGAAGCTGCGGATCGCGGTCAGTCGGCGGACCTCCGCCCTGGCAAGATGGTTCTCGGTGGACGCGGTCGCCTCGGCAGTCCTGATCGGGCTGCTGCTCTTTCTCTCGGTTCGCGGCATGAACGGAGCCGCTGTTACCGAGTTCCTCTATTTCAACTTCTGACCGGCCAGGGAGAATGCAGAGGCATCGCAGATTTCTCGCGCTGGTGGCGGTTGCGACCGTGGTCTTTGCGGCGTCATGGGCCGGGCTCTTCTATGCCATGCTCGATACGCGGACCCGCGAGACCGAAGGTCGCTGCTCGGCGGCAGCCTACAAGAAGGCGATGGCTGAGCGATTCAACTCTCCGAAGATGGTGATCATCGCGGGATCCAGCTCCGTCGGCGGCATCAACGCGGAAATGATCTCCCAGGCGACCGGTGTGCCGACGCTGAACATGGGATTATTCGCCGCACTCGGCCCGCAGATCCTCCTGAATGAGGCAAAGCAGACCCTCAAGCCCGGGGACACCGCGCTGATCGCGCTGGAATACAATGCCTACACTTACGACGGCCCGACGGCACCGGCCGTCGATTTCATCCTGGGCTGCGACCGGGCACTCTTCGCGTCGCTTCCTCTAAAGGACAAGGCGCGCTACGTGTTCGGATTGGACGTGAAGCGGATCATCGATACCTTGCGCTGGCGCCAGACGCACGGCGGCGAGGCCGAGGACCTGATGCAGAGGCCCGAGACGCTGAGCTCATACGGGGACAAGCGGCTGGAGCCGCGCTACTTCCCGCCGCTTTCGCCCGCCGACCAGCAGCGCATGGCGCTCTACCAGCCGACGCCGATCACGCTCAACCCGGATGTCGCCGGCGTGGGGGCGATCCGCGATTTCGTCGCCTGGGCCAGGCAAAACCAGGTTACGGTGTTCGCGACCTGGCCGAACACGATCTATTTTCCCAGCTACGAAACCAACCCGGGCTTCACCCGCATCGCCGAGTTCTATGCCGGCCTCGGCGTACCGGTGATCGGGGATCCCGCGATCTCGTGGCTGCCGCGGGAGTTCTTCTACGACACGCAGTACCATCTCAACATCGAAGGCATCCGCGTGCGAACCGATCGGCTCATCCAAGCGTTGCAAGCTGTCCTGCCGCGACATGCTGCGGGGAACTAGGTGCCGCCATGAGGGGGCTCAATGTTGCAATGCAGCATACGTGTGCTAGAATGATCTCGAGCGCGGCCATACCCGGTCCCTTGCGGTGCAATTGCCCCACCGTGACCAATCTCCACTTCGTGGAATCCTGAATGTCGTCCGTCCGTACCGAAATCGTCGTCATCAGCATGACGAATGCAGCGGATCGGCGTGCCCGCTTCGCGGCGCGCGCGGCGGGCGCAGGCGTGCAGTGGCGCTTCCTTGACGCTTATACGACGGTTCATCCCGGCCTCGTCTATGAGGAGGCGAATGCCATCATCAGCAAGGGCCGCCCACTCTTCAAAGGTGAACTCGGTTGCTACTCCAGTCACTTCGCCGCCTGGGAAAGCCTGCTCTCCGGCGACGCGGACCAGTACATCGTTATGGAAGACGATATCATTGTGGACTGGCCCTACATCGCCGAGCTGGCGAAGGTTGATTTCGCGGCCGAGAAGATCGACTACCTCCGCCTCTACTGGAAATGGCCGGTTCGCAACTGGATGATCCGCGACAACTTCATCGAGCGGGCGAAGAAGATCGTGGAGCTCTCCGGCGTCCCGTTCGGCACGCAAGGCTACGTGATCACTCGGCGTGGCGCGGAACGGTTTACGGCTCATTGCCGCATCGTGCGCCGGCCGATCGATTGCGAGATGGATCGCTGGTGGGATCACGGAATTCCGAACCTTTCGGTCTTTCCATGCCCGATCATGGAGGAGTATTCGCATTCCTCGATCGGCGATTCCAGATACGACCGCTTCAAGGTCCCATCCGAATTGCGGATCAGGCGCGGGCTGGCGCGGCGGATGGAAGTGGCGCGCACCAGGCTCGCGCTGCTGCGGCAGATCCTGCGTTACGGATTCCGGGATCCTCGGAAATTGGCGGCATCGAATGCCGGACCCGCTTCGTCGGCGATGACAGCACGCGAGGCGCCCGCCGCCTCGCGAGAGGCGAAGGCGGAATAGGGCGGATGCCTCAAGGATCGTTGCTCGGCGCCGCGGCGGAACTTCTGCGCCGTTGTCGGCGGAAAGGAAAGTGATGGAGAAGCAGGTTTCGGCAAGCGAGGTCGTCGCGAGGCTCCAGGCGCGGATCAAGTCCACGTTGGCGGATGTCATTCCGCAGGGGCCGGTTGCCCTGCTCGACTTTCCCGACCATTCGAATGTCGGCGATTCCGCGATCTGGCTGGGTGAAATGGTCTATCTGGAACGGGAGCGCGGCGCCCGCCCGGTCTATCATTGCTCCGCCGGCGATTTCTCGGCCGAGGATCTCGTCCGCAGCCACCCGGACGGTCCCATCCTTATCCACGGCGGCGGAAACTTCGGGACGATCTGGCCCAAGCACCACAATTTCCGCCTCGATCTGATGCGCCGTTTCAAGGGCCGGCCGTTGATCCAGATGCCGCAATCGATCCACTTTGCCGATGACGGTACGGTGGAGGAGACGCGCCGCGCGATCCGCGAGCACGGGGCCTTCACAATGCTGGTGCGAGACCGGAAGTCGCAGGCCTTCGCCGAGCAGCATTTCGACTGTCCGGTGCATCTGTGCCCCGACATGGCCTTCTACATCGGAATGACGCCGCGAAAGGCGCCGGTAGTAGACTTCCTCTATCTGCTGCGCACCGACAGCGAGACCATGGGCGAAATGTCGGTGCCGCAGACTGCAGAAACGCGGGAAGTGGTGGACTGGCTCGGCGACCCTCGGGGCGGAATCAAACGCGCCCGGATGCTGGGTCGGCTCAAGGGAATGATCCAGGGTGGCGCGGAACGGCGCGGCCAAGTCTACAGTGCCAAGGCCTGGCATCGTTACTGGCGCGGCGTCGCACTGCTGTCGCGGGGGCGGGTCGTGATCACCGACCGCCTGCATTCCCTGATCATCTCGACGTTGCTCGACATTCCCCAGGTCGCGCTCGACAACTCCTACGGAAAACTGAGCAGCTTCGTGGCGGCCTGGATGCCGGATCTTGCGATCCTCCGCCAGGCGACGACGATGGAGGACGCCGTGGTTCGCGCGCGCGAGCTTCTGCAGAAGCGGTAGTCAATCCAGCCGGTCCAGTTCGAGATGCAGGCTGGAAAAGTGAAATTGCAAGGCCGAACCTAGCTCCATGCACTTCCTGACCGAAGAGTTCCTGCTCTTCTCCCTCTGCTTCGGTGGGCTGTTCTTTCTGCTCAACAACACCGGGCAGAAGCTGCTGCTGCTCGCCGGAAGCTTCCTGTTCGTCGGCTTCCACGACCTCACCTTCGCGCTCCTGCTCGCCTTCAGCATCGCCGGGAACTACCTGGCATCGGTGCTGATCGAGCGGAACTATCCGAGCGCGCGCGCCGCGATGTGGTGCGGGATCGCGCTCAATGCCGGCCTGATGGGCGTGTTCAAGTATTTCGATTTCTTCTCGACCTCGCTCAGTGACGCCGCTGCTCTGGTCGGGGTGAACTACTCCCCGCTGCTGATCAAGACCATCGTGCCGCTCGGCCTGTCCTTCTACTCCTTTCAGGCGATCAGCTATCTGGTCGACCTGAAGCACGGCAAGCTGCCGCGCGCGGGCCTGCTGGACTACGCCGTCTACATGGCGTTCTGGCCGAAATTCGTCGCCGGCCCGATCATCCGGGCAACCTCCTTCATGCCCCAACTCCGGCACCGGCGCCGGCCGCAATGGCGCAACCTCTTTCTCGGCCTCGAGAGCATCATCTTCGGGCTGTTCCTCAAGGCGGCGCTCTCCGACTTCCTGATGCCGCAGGTCCAGAAAGTCTATAACGCACCGGCCGCCTTCGATGGCGCCAACGCGCTGGTCGCGGCGCTGTTCTTCACCTTCCAGATCTACGGCGATTTCGCCGGCTATTCGCTGGTGGTGATCGGCCTGGCGCGGATCATGGGCTTCCACATCCGCCCGAACTTCCTGCGCCCGAACTTCGCGCGCAGCTTCAGCGACTTCTGGCGCCGCTGGCATATCAGCCTCTCGACCTGGCTCGACACCTACATCTTCCGCAACCTGGTGCCGCGGCCCTCGCGCGGAGCCGTCGAACAATGGCCGACGCTGACCGCGGCCTATGCGGCGATCCTCGGCAAGCCGCGGGTCGAGGTCGACGACACTTTCCTCAGCCTCTCCGGCGATTCGCTCTCCTTCGTCCAGGTGGCGCTGGCGATCGAGACGCATCTCGGCTACCTGCCCGACGGGTGGGATTCCATGACCGTGTCGCAGCTCGATGCGCTGCGCCCCGCGACATTGTAGGCGGGGAAAGCGATGACCGGGACGCGGATGTTTGCGGAACGATTGGCGGAGCGGGGCGCTGCTCCGGCCTTGATCCTGGAAGACGGACGCGAGATCAGCCATGCCGCGCTCGCCGAGGCGGCGTCTGCTTTCGCGCGCGAGATCGGCCCGGTGCGCCGGCTGGTCTTCCTCGAGGCCGCCAACACGCCGGCTTCGATCGCCGCCTATCTCGGCTGCCTGATCGGCCATCACCCGGTCTATCTGTTCCAGCAGCAGGACGCCGAATTGCTCGAGCGGCTGATCGAGCGCTATCGGCCCAACCTGGTGGTGACTGCCGGGGCCGCTGCGATGCGGCCCGATTGGCGCCATCGCGACGAGATCGCGCTGCATCCGGATCTCCGCATCCTGCTTTCGACCTCGGGTTCCACCGGCTCGCCGAAATTCGTCAAGCTCTCCGCGCGCAACATCCAGTCCAACGCCGACTCGATCGTCGAGTATCTCGACATCATTCCCGGGGATCGCGCGATCACCGCGCTGAAGTTCAACTACTCCTACGGAATGAGCGTCATCAACGCCAACCTCACCGCGGGTGCCGCCCTGGTGCTGACCGACCGGTCGGTGACCGAGCGCGACTTCTGGACGGTGTTCCGCGACCGCGCTGCCACCAGCTTCGCCGGCGTGCCGCACACCTTCGAGACCCTGGCCCGCATGGAAGCCGTGCTCGAAGGCTTGCCGGCCCTGCGCTACGCGACCCAGGCCGGCGGCCGCCTCGCGCCGGAGCTGGTGCAGCGCTTCGCGCGCCTGAGTGCCGCGGCCGGCTGGCGCTTCATCGTCAAGTACGGCCAGACCGAGGCGGCCCCCCGCCAATCCTAACT
>JAYSFH010000061.1:0-9478 GCA_041913405.1 Dongia sp.
ATTGCCGGCCCCGTCCGCGAATGCGGACATTCGTCCGCTGTGCCCGGCAATGACGTCCACTCCTAATATTGAAAACCGTTTGACATATTCGGGCGCGGGGCGCAGGCTCCCCGGCAATAAAGAAGATCACGCGAACAGGGATGCGTGCAGGGATGGCCCTAAAGGGGACCAACCAGGAATACGGCCGGCCGTACAACCGGCGCATCGTGCTGGAGACGATCCGTCTCCAGGGCCCGATCGCGCGCGGCGAGATCGCGAAACGCGTCGGCCTCACCGTGCAGACCGTCTCCACCATCATCCGCGAGCTGGAATCGAATGGCTTCGTCCTCGGTGCGCGCGAAGAGCGCCGCCGTCGCGGCTATCCCGCGACCGAGCTCAAGCTCAACCCCGACGGCGGCCATGCGATCGGCCTCCACGTGACGCCGCGCGGCATCGAGGCGGCGCTGATCAACCTCGCCGGCGAGGTGATCGCAAGGCGCGAGCGCAAGCTGCCGCGCCTGAAGCCCGTCGCCGCCTTCGACGCAATCGGCGACCTGGTCGCGGCTTTGCGCAAGCTGAAGCCGCGCGGGAGAAGTCTCGGCCGCATGCTCGGCCTCGGCCTCGCGATGCCCGGTCCCTTCGATGTCGAATCCATGAGCTTCGTCGGCCCGACCACGCTTGAAGGCTGGAGCGGCGTCCCGATCCGCGAGCGCCTGGCCGAGAAGACCGATCTCCCGGTCTTCATCGAGGTCGACCACGCCGCGGCGGCCTTGGGCGAGCGGCTCTACGGCGCCGCCCGCGACATCCGCGACTTCTATTACCTGTTCTTCGGCGTGGGCTTGGGCGGCTGCATGGTGCAGGAAGGTGCGGCCTTGCGCGGCTCGCACGGCAATGCCGGGGAGATCGGCCATCTGCCGATGGTGCCCGGCGGCGAGGCCTGCCCCTGCGGGAACCAAGGCTGCCTCGAGCGCTATCTCTCCTGTCTCGCGCTCGAACGCGGCGCGCAGGCGCTGGGCGTCGATGGCTGGATCCGCGAAGTAACCCCTCTCTTCAAGAGTGCGATTGTGGCGATCGAGAATCTGTTCGACCCCCTGACCATCGTGATCGGCGGCATCGCGCCGCCGGACGTGCTGGACAAGCTGATCGCGGCCGCCGAGCCGCTGCCGCATTCCGTCGCGGAACGGCGCGACCGCGCGATCCCGCGCGTCACCCGCTCCGCCAACGGCGAGGACGCGGTGCTGCGCGGCGCCGCGGCGCTGGCGGTTTCCGGCGTGCTCTCGCCGCGATTCGGATTGATGTTCGCCGCCAACGATCCCCTGATGGAACGGGAGGTCGCGGCATGAGCGACACGCTGCTCCAGCTCGACAACATCGTGAAGAACTACGGCGCCATCGAGGCGCTGAAGGGCATCAGCTTCGAGATCGGCCGCGGCGAGGTGATCGCGCTGCTCGGCGACAACGGCGCCGGCAAGTCGACCCTGGTGAAGATCATCGCCGGCGGCTTGCAGGCGACCTCCGGCCGCATCGTCTTCGACGGCCAGGAGCGCAATTTCAACTCGCCCTCCGAAGCCAAGGCGGCGGGCATCGAGACGGTCTACCAGGACCTCTCCCTCTGCACCAATGTCGACGTCGTGGCGAATTTCTTCATGGGCCGCGAGATCGTGAAGCGCTTCCTGGGTATCCCGATCCTGCAGGAGCGCGCGATGCAGGACGTGGTCGAGAAGGCGATGGCCAGCGCCGGCACCCGCATCCCCTCGATGCGCACCAATGTCGAGCACTTGTCCGGCGGCCAGCGCCAGGCGATCGAGCTCAATCGCTTCGTCCATTGGGGCGGCAAGCTGGTGCTGCTGGACGAGCCCTTCGCGGCACTCGGTGTCGAGCAGACCCGGCGCGGCCTCGACATGATCAAGCGCATCGCGGCGCAGGGCATCGGCGTCGTCATCATCACCCATATCATGGCCCAGGCCTTCCAGGTCGCCGACCGCATGGTGGTGATCCGTCAGGGGAAGGTCGCGGGCAATGTCGAACGGGCGAAGACCAGCCCGGATGAGGTCGTCCGGATGATAACCGGCGAGAGTCTCTAGAATCTGAGTTCTGAGGGAAACAGGAGGGCTAAATGAAACGGCTACTGCGTGCAACATTGACGGCGGGTGCGATCGCCATGGCGGCGTTCGCCGCGCACACGGCCAATGCCGAGGACAAGGGCAAGGTCTTCTACATGGTGCCGACCTTGCTGGACGAGTTCCAGACCGCTTCGGTCGAAGCGATCACCAACTTCATGAAGGAAGTCGGCTACACGGTCGAGGCGAAGAACGCCGACAACAAGACCGACCTGCAGCAAAGCCAGATGAACGACGTCATCGCGCTGAAGCCGAAGGCGATCATCCTCGCCGCCGTGGACTTCAACGCGCTCGTGCCGTCGATCGAGAAGGCCCGCGCCGCCGGCATCCCGGTCATGATCTTCGACCGCCAGATCAAGACCACGAAGATGGACTTCACCTCGGTCGCCGGCACGGTCGAGATCGGCCATGTCGCCGCCGATCAGATCCAGGGCCTGCTGAAGACCAAGAACGGCGCGGTCAAGGGCAAGGTGCTGCAGGTGCTCGGCGATCCGGCCGATCCCTACACCCTCGAGATCCAGCAGGGCTTCGAGGAGAAGATGAAGGCCTTCCCGGACGTCAAGATCATCTCGCTGCCGGCCATGCAGTGGGAAGCGTCCAACGCCGGCACCATCGTCGCCGACCAGCTGGTGGCGAACCCGGACATCGACCTGATCTTCGTGCATGCGGCGCACCTTGCCGTTGCCGCCGTGGCTTCGCTCGAAGCCAAGGGCAAGAAGCCGGGTGAGGTCATGCTGGTCTCCTCCAACGGCGCGCCGGTCGGTCTCGATCTCATCCGCAAGGGCTGGGAAAATGTCGAGGTCGAGCAGCCGCTGTTTGCTCAAGCAGCTGCGCTGGCGATGTTCGCCGACAAGGTGATCAACAAGCAGGAGATCAAGCCGGGCAAGTATGACGTGCTCGGCCTCGAGTCCGAGGTCACCATGGAAGCCTGGGGTCCGAACATCAAGATCCCGGGTGCGGCGATCAACAAGGGCAATGTCGACGACACGAAGTTCTGGGGCAACCTGAAGCCGCCCGCGACTCCGATCAAGCCGGTCGAATAAGCCAGACACCATGACGCCGGGCCGCATTCCCGCTTCCAAGGGGCGGCGGCCCGGCTCTCTTTCCTGACAAGTTCGGAGCTGCAAGATGTCCCCAGGCCAACGGGCTCTCCTGGAATTCCTGCTCGACAACCTGGTCTGGTTGCTGCTGATCGTCGTCCTGATCGTCTTCTCGATCGCGATCCCGAACTATTTCCAGATCGGCATCTTCACCAACATCATCGAAGACTCGACCTATGTCGGCGTCATGGCGATCGGCCTCGCCATCGTCATCATCGCCGGCAACATGGACCTTTCCGTGGAATCGGTCGCCGGCCTGACCGCGATGGTCACCGGCATCCTGTTCTGCAACAGCGGCATCGGCCTCGGCTACACCATGGCGCCGGTCGAATGGCTGGTGATCCCCGCCTCGCTGCTGCTGGCGATGTTCGTCGGCGGCGTCATCGGCTTGAGCAACGGCTACCTGGTGGTGAAGCTCAAGATGAATGCCTTCATCGTGACCCTCGCCTCCTATATCTGGGTGCGCGGCCTGGTGCTGGCGATCTCGGGCGGACGCTCAGCCCAGGGCATGGTTCCGGAGCTGCGCGTCATCGGCTTTCCGATCGACCCGATCCTGCTGCCGCCCAGCGCGCTCATTGCCATCGTAAGCTTCATCGGCTTCTCGTTTCTCATGCGCAAGACGCCGTTCGGCCGGCACATCACCATGATCGGCGGCAACCCGGTCGCGACCTTCCGCGCCGGCATCAAGACCGATCGCCTGATCCTGATCAGCTTCGTCCTGGCCGGCGCCGTGGCCGGTGTCGCCGGCTGGCTGCTGGCGATCCGCACCTCGGGCGCCACCGCCAACCTCGGCGTCGGCATGCTGTTCAAGGCGTTTGCCGCGGTGGTCATCGGCGGCGTCAGCCTGAAGGGCGGCATCGGCCAGCTCGCGGGCGTCTATGCCGGCGTGCTGCTGCTCTCGGCGATCCAGACCGCGATCAACCTGATGGGTCTGCCCGCGCATTACACCCAGCTGATCCTCGGCTTCCTGGTCCTGGCCGCGATGCTGATCGATACGCTCAAGCTGCAGATCAGGCAGCGGTTGGCATGAGGGGGTTGGCATGAGGGGGTTGGCATGACCGGGCGTCTTGAAGGCAAGGTCGCGCTGATCATAGGCGCGGCCCGCGGCATCGGCGCCGGCATCGCCCTGCGCTTCCAGGAGGAAGGCGCCAAGCTCGTCATCGGCGACAGCGAGGCCGCGGCCGGCCAAGCCGCCGCCGCCAGGCTCGGCGCAAGATTCGTCACCACCGACATCTCGAAGAAGGCGGACGCGGAGCGCGCGGTCGCAACGGCGCTCGAGGCTCATGGCGATCTCCACATCGTGGTGCAGAATGCCGGCATCTATCCCTGGTCGCTGATCGAGAACACCGAGCCGGAGGAATGGGACGCCGTGCTCGGCGTCAATCTCCGCGGCACCTACCTGATCGCCCGCGCGGCGCTGCCGCATATGAAGGCGAAGCAATACGGCCGGATGATCTTCACCTCCTCGATCACCGGGCCGCGCGTCACCAGCCCCGGCCATGGCCACTACTCGGCCTCGAAGGCGGGGATCAACGGCTTCATCAAGGCGGCGGCGCTGGAATTCTCGGGCTACGGCATCACGGTCAATGGCGTCGAGCCGGGCAACATCCTGACCGAGGGCATCCAGCAGCACCGCAGCGCCGCCTTCATCAAGACCATGGAGGATGCGATCCCCCTGGGCCGGCTCGGCACGCCGCGCGATATCGCCAACGCGACCCTGTTCCTCGCCTCCGACGAGGCGGCCTATATTACCGGCACGACCATCGTGGTGGACGGCGGCCAGACCCTGCCGGAGGGCAAGGACTTCCGCCTGCAGCCGGAATAGACAGGCGTACACGCGCTGGCCCAGTATTCTCTCGTCATGGTACGCGATGACGACCTGTTAGGCGTGACGGACTTGCACCAGTAACAGAGGAGGCTTCGATGAGCGCCGAAGCGACCTTGCGAGAGCGCGGAATCATCCTCCCGGAATGCCCGAGCCCGAAGGGCAACTACGTGCCGGGGCTGGTGCATAACGGCATCCTCTATCTCTCGGGCCAGGGGCCGCTGCAGCATAACGGCGAGTTCGCCCAGGGCGTGGTCGGCGCCGAGATCACGGTGGAGCAGGCCTATCAGCATGCAAGGCTGACCGGCCTGGTCCTGCTCTCCGCGGCACGTCGGCTGCTGGGCTCGCTGGACCGGGTCGAGCGGGTGCTCTCCGTCTTCGGCATGGTCAATGCGGTGCCGGGCTTCGGCCAGCAGCCGCAGGTGATCAACGGCTGCTCCGACCTCTTCGTCGAAGTCTTCGGCGAGGCCGGCCGCCACACCCGCGCGGCCGTCGGCATGGGCAGCCTGCCCTTGGGCATCTCCGTCGAGCTCACCGCGACCATGGCGGTACGGGGCTAGCGGCATGGCGGGTTACTTCGGCACCGAGGTGCAGCGGCAGCTGCAGGCGCGCGCGGAAGAGGCGGTGGCGTTCGTTCGCCAGACGCCCGGGGCATGCCAGGCGGGACGCATCATGGGCTGCGACCAGCCGGATCTCCTTGGCTGGAATGAGATCGAGGCCTTTCTGGCGCGCGATCGGGTTTGCGGCTTTCGCCTGATTCCCGCCGATCGCACCGAGCAGTTGAAAGCCGAGCTGGCGGAGCGGGGCCATCGGCTGGATACCTGGGATGTCTTCATGGCCGGGCGCGTGGAGGCGCTGGCTGCGGCGGATCGAATGCTGGCGCGCGGCCTGCCGGAGGGCCTGGTCCGGCTCGACATGCCGACGGATCCGGAAGGCGTCGATACCCGCGCCATACAGCAGCTGATGTCGACCGGCGGCGTGGTGCCTTTTTCCGGCTCGTTCCTGACCGGTGCCCTGGGACCCGCCGCCACGGTGGCATTGGCCGACGCCTCGGGCGCGGTGGTCGCCGCCGCCCACGGGCATTTTCCGCATAACGAACACAGCGCCCATCACCGCAAGGCCTGGGGTGGCCTGGTCGCGGTCGCCGAAGCACAGCGGGGGCGGGGCCTCGGCACCGCCGTCAACGCCCTCATGATCCGCGAGATCTTCGCGCTCGGTGCGACGCATATCTACGAGCTGGTCTCGTCTTCCAATCTGCCGTCACGGCGCATGGTGGAGGCGTGCGGCCTGCGTGTCGAGCCGAGCCTGGTCTGCGGCATTGCCACGCCGCTCGAAGGCGGGCGTTTCACCCGCTGACCGCGGCGTCGCGACGCCTTGCCCACCTGCGGCCCGGCCCTATGCGACCGGCATCGCTTCGGCGCGCTCGAATTCGGCCTGCACAACCAAAATCATTCATCGCGCCATTCATCTGTTCGCTGATATGAGGCTTTTTCTTGCAAAAGAACAAAAAAAGAACTATATTTCTTCTCGCAGTGGCTGTTGAAGCATCTGGCTGCGCAAACCCGCCCCGCGGGGTCTGAAGCTTTCGGCGCCGCGGCGCCGTTTCCGTCCAGCACATCCAATGCCGATGCCGTGCGCATCGTTGCTCACGATGCAACGCAGACCCGACCCCGACAGAAAGGAGAATCCATGGACGTGATCGATGAAGCTATGGCGCGCATGGCGCTGCGCAACGCGCGCGATCGCGAGGCCGACCTGCCCGGAACCTTTACAGGGCCTTTACCACGGGAAGAGTCGATGCCGGCCCTCAGCGACGAGATAAAGGAGTTCATCGTCAAGCGGTTGGCATGCTTTGAGACCCCCTCCCGCGTGGCGGAGGCCGTAAAGGTCGTTTTCGGCATCAGCATCACGCGCCAGCGGGTCTATCTCTATGACCCGCGCTGTTCGCAACCGCCGGCGCAGCGCTGGCGCGACCTCCATGCGCGGACGCGCGAGAAGTTCCTGCATGATATCGGCGAGATCGCCGTATCGCACAAAGCGGTCCGCCTGCAGATGCTCGATCGCATGGCCAGAAGCTGCGAGCGCAACAACGTGGCGCTGGCGCTCTCCAGCCTGGAACTGGCGGCCAAGGAATGCGGCGGCTTTTACGAGAACCGCAGGCCGGTCCTGCTGCAGCTGCCGGTGGCGCCGCCTGCCGCGCCTTCCATGCCTCACGCGGCCGGCAGCCCGGCGGCGGAAACCTGCAAGACGATCTCCGCGGCCGCGACCATCATCTCGATCGGCAGCGACGGCGCGGCGCTTTCGCCGTTGAGCGGGCCCTTGCCTTCGCGCAGCAGCGCGGCGACCTGCTCGGAGGCGTAGGGCAGGTGGATGAAGCCGCACGGCGTCCCGCGCGCGGCGCACAGGCCGAGCGCGCTGTAGAGCGTCGCGTTGCAGAGATAGCTGCCGGCGCTGTTCGAGAAACGCGCGGGGATTCCGGCCTCGAGCAAGGCCGTGCGAATGGCGGCGCTGGGCAAGGTCGCGGCGCGGGCTTCGGGTCCTTCCGGCTCGATTGCCCGCCCGCGCGGACTGGCGCCCGCATTGTCGGGGATGTCGAAGTCGGCGAGGTTCACGCCGAAGCGCTCGATCCGGATCATGTCCTCACCGGTGGCGAGGCCGAAGCCGACATAAAGCGCCGGAGAGATTTCCCGCAGCAGGGTATCGAGCGCCGCGCGATAGCGCGCGAAATCGACCGGCAGCAACCGCCCGACGATCCTGTGCCCGCCGATCTCCCGGCCGTCCAGGCTCGCGGCAATATCGGCGGACGGGTTGTTGTCGAGGCCGGCGAAGGGCTCGAAACCGGTGATCAGAACAGAGGCCATCGTCGGAGATTCCAAGTCGTGAGGGAGAGGGCCACCCTCATAACGTCCGCCGCGCGATGCCGACAACCCGCCTCTGGTTTGCCGGTCCGTCGCCTAAGGAAAATTTAGGTCTCCTCAAGCAACTCTTGTTTGTCTATCATATCAGTAGAGATAATGCTTGACCCCAGGTTTGGCTTGTGTGGAACTGGCTGGGCCGGAACACAGTTCAGACCAGGACAAATTCAGGGATCGGAGGCTATGATGTTGAAAAATATTATGAAATTCACGGCGCTGGGCGCTGTCGTCCTCACCATGGGCCTGGGGCCGGCGGGTTCGGCCATGGCGCAGGACCAGCTTTTGAACGTGTCCTATGACCCGACCCGCGAGCTCTACGTCGCCTACAACGCGGCTTTCGCCAAGCATTGGAAGGAGACCACCGGCCAGGACGTCTCGATCGAGGCCTCCCATGGCGGCTCGGGCAAGCAGGCCCGCTCGGTGATCGACGGTCTCGAAGCCGACGTCGTGACCCTCGCGTTGGCCTATGACATCGACGCCATCGCCGAGAAGGGCGGGCTGCTCGACCCGAACTGGCAGGCCAAGCTGCCGCACAACTCGACGCCCTACACCTCGACCATCGTCTTCCTGGTGCGCAAGGGCAACCCGAAGGGCATCAAGGACTGGGGCGACCTGGTGAAGGGCGACGTGCAGGTGATCACGCCCAACCCGAAGACCTCGGGCGGCGCGCGCTGGAACTACCTCGCGGCGTGGGACTGGGCGCTGAAGCAGCCGGGCGGCAATGCCGACACCGCCAAGGCCTTCGTCGCCGATCTCTATAAGCACGTGCCGGTGCTCGACACCGGTGCGCGCGGCTCAACCACCACCTTTGCCCAGCGCGGCATCGGCGACGTGCTGCTCGCCTGGGAGAACGAAGCCTTCCTCGCGGTGAAGGAGCTCGGCCCCGACCAGTTCGAGATCGTCGTGCCGACGACCTCGATCCTCGCCGAGCCGCCGGTCGCGGTGGTCGACAAGGTCGTGGACGCCCACGGCACCCGCAAGCTGGCGGAAGAATACCTGAAGTATCTCTACTCGCCGGAAGGCCAGGAGATCGCTGCGAAGAACTACTATCGCCCGACCGATCCGGCGATCGCGGAGAAGTACAAGAGCCAGTTCCCTTCTCTCAAGCTCTCGAGCATCGCCGATTTCGGCGGCTGGAAGAAGGCGCAGGCCGATCACTTCGCCGACGGCGGCATCTTCGACCAGATCTACCAGCCCGCCCAGTAAGCCCGGCAAACCACTCGACGCGACTAAGCCGGTGCCCGGTCCAGTCTTCCTCCAGGCTGGACCGGGCGCCACCCCTCGAACTTCCCTGCAGAGGAGTTCCTGATGCTGGCGCTCGCCGAGATCATTGGCCTTATCATTCTGAACGCGCTGCTCCACGCCGCCTTCACCCGCTGGAAGCTCGCGCGCCGCAGCCGTAGTCCGAAGCGCAGCGCCGGGCTGCGTCCCTCCGCCCATTACCCGTTGCACCCGAGCCCGCTCGCCGGCGCGCTGGCCTTCGATGCCGCGCCGGAGCAGGCGGCGCTGGTGCGTCCCGCCGGCATCGATTGGTAGTGCC
>JAYSFH010000061.1:9488-12204 GCA_041913405.1 Dongia sp.
CGTGGCGCGCGCGATCGGCATTATCGGCGGCGGCTTCACCGGCGCGCTCCTGGCGCTGCATCTGCTGCGCCGCTGCGACGACCAGGACCGGATCTTCCTGATCGAGAAGGCGCGCCGCTTCGGCGCCGGTCTCGCCTATTCGACCGGCAATGCGCATCACCTGCTGAACGTCCGCGCCGGCAACATGAGCGCCTTCTCCGCGGAGCCCGATCACTTCGTCGACTGGCTGAAACGCCTGCCGGACCAGACCCGCGCCATGATCGACGACGATCCGCCGGTGCCGTCGAGCTTCGCGCCGCGCGGGCTGTTCGGCGCCTACGTGCAGCAGAGCCTCGCCGAGGCGATCTGGCGCGGCCAGCGCGGCGATCGGCTGACCATCGTCAACGACGAGGCGGTCGGCATCGAGCGCGCGGTCGGCGGCATCGCGCTGAAGCTGGCGGTCGGGCGCAAGCTGGTGGTCGATACCGCCGTGCTCGCGGTCGGCAATTTCCCCCCGGCCCGCAGTGCCGGGGCGGTCTTCGGCGATCCCTGGGACGAACGCGCGCTCAGCGGCCTCGATCCTCAGGCGCCGGTGCTGATCCTCGGCACCGGCCTCACCATGGTCGATACCGTGATCTCGCTGCTGGACCAGGGCCATGCGGGATCGATCCAGGCGATC
The DNA here is from genome assembly GCA_041913405.1 of Dongia sp. Taxonomy (GTDB): domain Bacteria; phylum Pseudomonadota; class Alphaproteobacteria; order Dongiales; family Dongiaceae; genus Dongia. Next base: position 10,147 of record JAYSFH010000061.1, read on the forward strand.
TCGCGGCGCGGCTTGATGCCGTGCCAGCATGTCGGCGCCATCCCCGACGAGACCGGCGAGATCCGGCTGCCCAAGCCCTGGGACTTCGACCCGCCGCCGTCGGGCCGCAGCCTCGTCGCGCTGATGAAGGAAGTGCGGCGGACGATCGATCGTGCCGAGCGCGGCGGCCGCGGCTGGCGCAGCGTGATCGACGGTTTGCGGCCGCATACCCAGCGGCTGTGGCGCGAGATGTCGCTGGTGGAGCGCCAGCGCTTCCTCCGGCATTTGCGCCCCTGGTGGGACGTGCATCGCCACCGCGCCGCGCCGCAGGTGATGGCGCGGATCACGGAAGCGCGCGAGCGCGGCCAGCTTTCGATCGTCGCCGGCAAGGTCGTCGCGACCGAGGCGGGCGCCGAGGATGTCGCGGTACGGGTGAAGCTCCGGGGCGGCCACGCGCTCGCCGCCTATCGCGGGGCGCGGCTGATCGACTGCTCCGGTCTCAACAGCGACTGCACCAAGGTCGATCAGCCGTTGCTGAAGCAACTGCTGCAGGCCGGCCTGATCCGTCCGGACCCGCTGCGTCTCGGCATCGACGTCGGCGACGACGGCGGCCTGATCGACCGCGACGGCGCCGCTGCGGCGGATCTATTCGCGCTCGGCCCGATCACCAAGGGCGCTTTCTGGGAGATCATCGCCGTGCCCGATCTGCGGATTGCCTGCGAGGCGATGGCGGAACGTCTTTTGCCCGGCCTGGCTAAAGCGCCGCGATATAGCGCTCGACTTTGAGGAACTCGGCCTGGGCGGTCGGCGCCAGGGCATCGATCCTGGTCCAGTCCTGCGCCTTGCCGGCCGCCTCAAGAGCGACCATCAGGTCGGCCAAAGCGTGCGCGCCGATGCTGCGCGCGGAGGATTTGAGCTTATGCGCCGAGCTGCGAACTTCGCCCGCATCGCGCTTGCCATGCGCGGCCTCGATCTCGGCCACGATCTGCCGCGACGGCTCGAGGAAGGAGCTCAGGATCTCCTTGAACGTGCCCGGGTCCTCGCCGAACATGTCCTTGATTGCCCGCGCGTCGATCGCCTCCGCCCTGTCGGCGCCGTTCGCCGGGGCCGGCGGCGCCGCTTTCGGGGCCGGCAGCCATTTCTCCAGCACCGCGATCAGCGCGGGCATGGCGATCGGCTTCGAGACATAGTCGTCCATGCCGGCGGCGAAGCAACGCTCGGCCTCGCCCTGCAGCGCGTTGGCGGTCACCGCCACGATCGGGATGTGCCGGCCGCTGTCCTGCTCCAGGCTGCGGATCCGGCCGGTGAGCTCGTAGCCGTCCATCACCGGCATGTGGCAGTCGGTAAGAATGAGGGCGTAACGGCCGCGGCCGTAGGCGTCGAGCGCTTCCTGGCCGTTGCCGGCGATCTCGCAGGCCCGGCCGAGCAGGTTGAGCTGGCGGCGGATCACATCCTGGTTGGTCGGGTTGTCCTCGGCCAGCAGGATCAGCTGGCCCAGCGCCGCGGCCTCGTCCGGAGTCGGCGCCTTCACCGGCTTAAGCTTCGCAGCATCGAGTTCGTTCTTGATCTGCGGGCTGGCGCGGCCGGCCGCCACCGCCACCGCCGAGACCAGCCGGTAATAGAGCAGCGGATTGGCATCGACCGTCACCAGATCCGGCTCGGCGATGCGCGCGGTGCGATACTGATAGTCCTGCAGCAGGATCATCACCGCCGGCGCCACCCCGGCTTCGCGCAAGGCGGCGACCGCCTTCTGCTGCGCCCCGGCATCGAGGCCGAGGTCGAGCATCACGGAATCGAACTTCGAGCGGTCGGCGGCAACCGCCGAGATCGCCGCATTGAGGTCCGTCACCGCCGTCACCGCACCGCCACGGTCGCGGATATAGGCATCGATCGTCGCCTGGCGCGGCGCCATGCTGCCGACCAGCAGCACGTGCAGGTCCTTGAGGTCGCGCTCCTTGCGCCCGGTCGGCACGTCCTCGGCGAGGTGGAAGGGAAAATCGACGGTGAAGGTGGAGCCGCGGCCCTCCGCGCTCTCGACGTTGATCTCGCCGCCCTTCATGTCGGCGAGGCGCTTGCAGA
>JAYSFH010000062.1:0-7308 GCA_041913405.1 Dongia sp.
TGGAGATCAAGGGCATCTACGGCCGCGAGATGTTCGAGACCTGGTACAAGATGGTGGCGATGCTGCAATCGGGCCTCAACCTCAACCCGATCCTCACGCATCACTTCCCGGTCAAGGACTACGTCGAAGGCTTCGAGACCATGCTCAGCGGCAAGTCGGGCAAGGTGATTCTCGATTGGGCCACCTGATCGTCATGCGCGGGCCTGACCCGCGCATCTCGTGCCGTGCCATCTCGGATAGAGACCCGCGGGTCAAGCCCGCGGGTGACGTGGTAGGGGCATGACCGCGATCTACATCGATGCCGATGCCTGCCCGGTGCGGGACGAGGTCTACCGCGTGGCGGAGCGCGTCGGCTTGGAGGTGTTCGTCGTCTCCAACGGCTCGCGGCCGATCCGGCCTTCGCAGAATCCGCAGATCAAGATGATCATCGTCGCCGAGGGCGCCGATGCGGCCGATGACTGGATCGCCGAGCGCATCACGCCGGCCGACATCTGCGTCACCAACGACATCCCGCTGGCCTCGCGCTGCCTGAAGAAACAGGCGCGCTCGCTCGCCGCCAACGGCAAGCTCTGGACCGAGAACAACATCGGCAATGCGCTGGCGGGGCGCGAGGTGGGCAAGTATCTGCGCGAGACCGGGGTCAATACCGGCGGGCCGCCGCCCTTCTCCAAAGCGGACCGCTCGCGGTTCCTGAATGCGCTGGATGCCCTGGTGCAGGCGGCCTTGCGGGGCGGCAAGGCCTGAACGGCGCCTGGCCTAGTTCATACCGACCAGGCTCTTCATCTTGCTCATGAAGCCGCCGGTCTTGCGCTCGCCGCGGCCGGAGAGGTTGCTGCGCATGTTGCGCAGGAGATCGCGCATCGCCTCGGCATCGGCATCCACCGGCACCGCCACGGTCTTGTGCGAGAGGCCGAGCTTGTCGGCCGAAACGCCGACCTCGGCCGCGGTCTCGGTGATCTTGCCGGCGATGTCGGCGGCCGCCACGTCGGTGTCGTGCATCAGCGTGTAATGGCCGGGCTCCGGGCGCGAGACCACGCCGCCCGCCGCGTTGTCGATCAAGGTCTCGCCGATTCTCTGGTCGAGCTCGGCATGCTTGGCGGCCGAGAGGCCGGCGCCGGAAGGCGACACCGTCAGCGCATGGGCGCGGAAGACCGAGAGATCGAGCGCCCGGCCGGCGCTGGCCGCCGCGGCCGAAGCCACCGCGGAAAACTCATCCTCGCTCGCCAGCGCGTCGCCGTCGCTCACTTCGGCGATCGGCCGCGCGCTCTCGGCGCCGCTCTCCGAAAGCATCAGCCACCAGGCCATCGGCCCGGAGCCGGGGCGCGCCTGCAAGGCAAGCTTGTTCTCGCCGCTCATCGGCGTGCGCAATGTGACCTGGACCACCTCGGTCCAGTTGCGCTGCGAGAGCCGGCCCATCATCCGCATCACGTGCAGCCGGTCGTCGTCGCCGATGAAATTGACCAGATGTTTGCCGATCAGCACCTGCTGCAGCATGCCGAAATGCCGGGAGAGATTGCCCCGCGCCTCCTGGATCTGGGTCGCCTGATCGACCAGGAAGGACATGTCCCAGGTATCGGCCATGGTTGCGTTCCGCCTGAAGGTGCCGTGAAAAGCCGCCCGATTATCCCGGCGCAAGGTTAACCAGACGTCAATCCTAGCCGCGAAATTTGGGGATAACCGGCCGGCTTCCGCCCTTCAGCCGGTCCCCCGGAGCCACACCCGGAGCGGCCCGAGCGCTTGGAATCCCAGGCTTTTCATCAATGCCAGCGCCGGCTCCTGATCATAACCCACCACCGGCAGGCCGGGAGCGAAGTCCTGGACGGCGGCCAGGCATCCCGCGGCCAGGCCGTCGGGCCCGAACAGGTTGGAGATCCCAACCACTGCGGCCGACCGGCTGGCGACGCAGCCGGCGACGATCCGCCCATCGACCTCGGCGGCGATGAAAGCGTGGTCCGGTTCATCGAGCAGCGCCGGCCGGAACAGATCCAGCGCCGGTTCGTCGCCGCGCCAGGCCTCTTCCCACCGCGCCAGCGAAGCCGCATCCCGCAGCACCTGCCATTGCGCGATATCCGATCGCAGCACGGGCTGCGGATCGCGCCAGATCCAGGTCGCGTCGAACAAGGGCGCATACCCGAACGCCGCAAGATCGAGGCCGGCGAAACTGTCTTTGACCGCGAAGTCTCCCCGCGCCGCCGCGATGGCCGGCGGCACGCGGTCGCCGGGCGTCAAGGTCACCGCGTTGGGATAGAGGGGCGGTGCCTCGCCCGGATTGACCCAGAGTTCCGCCTCGAAGCGGCAAGTCTCGCCCCAGCTTCGCGTCACCGCATCACACCATTCCGCGTTGTTACGCGCGGCGAGCGCGATGCGGTCGTGCGTGTTCATGTCACGCCGCGGCCTTCACCAGCCGCGCTGCATAGAAGCCGTCCATACCGCCTTCCGTGGCGAGATGGCAGGGCAGGGTGCGCAAGTCGCCTTCCGATGTCAGCAGTTCGCGCAAGCCGAATACATCGGCCTCGTCGAGCGGCGCGCGCTGGAGATCACCGTGCCGCGCGAGCGCGGCGGCAATGCGTTCCGGCCCTTCCTCCGGCTGCAGCGAGCAGACGCAGTAGAGCAGCGTCCCGCCCGGCCGCGTCAGGCGCAGGGCCGCGTCGATCAGCCGGTCCTGCGCGGCGGCGAGCTTCACGATGTCGCGCGGGTCCTTGAGCCAGGCGACGTCGGGATGCCGCCGCAGGGTGCCGGTCGAGGAGCAGGGCGCGTCCAGCAGCACCGCGTCGAAATCGCCCTTCTGATTTCCAGGGGCGCCGTTCCAGATCGTCGCGTCCGCCGCTTCCCATTCGGCGATCAACCCGAGGCGATCGAGATTCTGCTTCAGTCTGCGCAGCCGGTCCTGCGAGCGGTCGAGCGCCGTCACCTTGGCACCGGCCGCGGCGAGCTGCGCGGTCTTGCCGCCCGGCGCGGCGCAGACGTCGAGCACGCGCTGGCCAAACACGTTTCCCAGCAGCTTCACCGGCAAGGCCGCGGCGAAATCCTGCACCCACCAGGCGCCCTCGGCGAAGCCCGGCGCCTCGTCGAGACGCTGCGGCCGTTCCGGATCATGCGGCGCGCGCCGCAACGTGCCCCCGGGAAGAATCCGCGCATGCAGGGCCTCCGCCCATTGCAGGCTCTCCGCCGGCCGCTTCACCGTGAAATCGAGCGGCGGCTCGTCGAGCAGTGACGCCGCAATCGCCGCCGCCGGCTCGGCGCCATAGGCCGCCGACCAGGAGCGCCAGAGCCAGTCCGGCAGGCTCGCCTCGCCCGGCGGTACCTTTGCGAGAAGCGCATCGCCGTCCTTCGCGATCCGCCGCAGCACCGCGTTGACCAGCCCCTTGTAGCCCGCCATCCCGCCGAGCCCCGCGGCCAGCGCGACCATGCTGTCCACCGCGGCATGGGCCGGCGTCTTCAGCACCAGCAGCTGCGCCGCACCCAGCCGCAGCACGTCGGTCACGCTGCGCGCCCTCACCGGCAACGGCTTCTCGAGACAAAGCGTAAGGATGCGGTCGATCCTTGCCAGGTGCCGCAAGGTCGCCGTGATCAGCGCGCGCACGAATTGCCGGTCGCGGTTCTCCAGCGCAGCCAGATCGGGATGCCGCTCGAAGGCGTCTTCCAGCGGCCGCTTCTGCTCGAGGACCCGCGCCATCAGGTCGAGCGCGACGCCGCGCGCAGACACTTCCGGTTTCGGGGATGTCTTCTTAGCGGTTGCCATGCCGTCTTCTAGCCTTGAACGGCGTCGCGGTCGCGCAGGAAATCCTGCCGGTTCTCGACCCGGTCCCCGATCAAGGGCATGCTCCGGCCATGACCGCAACCACGCTCGATCTCCCGGCCGGCCAGTCCAACCGCCGGACCCAGCTGCGCTGGCTGGGCGGCGGCCATTTCATCGCGCATTTCTCGATGCTGATCTTCGCCACCGCCGCGTTGGAGATGGGCCCGGAATACGGCGCCACCTACGGCGCGCGGCTGGCGCTGGCGACCGGCGGCTTCATCGCCTTCGGCGCGCTCGCCGTCGCCTGGGGCTGGCTGGCCGACCGGCGCGGCGCCGAGGGCCTGCTCAAGCTCTTCGCCTGGGGCGTCGCCGCGACCCTGGCGCTGGCCGCTTTTGCGCCGGCGACGCCGGGCCTGGGCGCGGTCTGGTTGGCGGTGGCGCTGACCGGCATCGGCATCGCCGGCGCCATCTATCACCCGGTTGCCAACAGCGTCATCGCCGGCTGGGGCCAGGCTTCCGGCGGCGCCTTCGCCCTGAACGGCGTCTTCGGCAATGTCGGCATCGCCATGGCGCCGCTGGTGACCGCGGGGTTGATCGCGCTGCTCGGCTGGCGTGCGGCCTTCATCATTCCGGCGATCGGCGCCGTGATCCTGGCGCTCAGCCAGCCGCGCGGCCTCGGCTTCGGCGCCCATGCCGAAGCGGAAGCACGCTCCACCGCGCCGGCGCCGGGCGCGATCCGCATCGCACTGGTCGTCCTCTCGATCCTCGCCGCGGTCGATGGCGTGATCTTCAACCTCGCCACCATCGCCTTGCCGAAACTCCTGAGCGAACGCGGCGCGGCGTTCAGCGCCGATCCGCAAGCGGCCGCGGCCAGCCTCGGCACCATCGGCCTCGTCGGCTCGATCGTCACTTTGTTCGGCGCCGGGGCGCAGATCCTGGTCGGCCGTCTGCTGGCCCGCTGGTCGGCGCTTGCGCTGCTCGCGCCGGCCGCCGCGATGCAAGTGCTGGGCGGGCTGCTGATGGCCTCCGACAGTCTCTACGGCTTCGGCGCCGGTCTGCTGCTGCTGTTCATGGCGATCTTCGCGTTGGCGACCCTGGGGGACGCCGCGGCGGCCCTGGTCCTGCCGCCGTCCTTCCGCGGCCGGGGCTATGCATGGCTCTACCTCCTGAGCTTCCTCAGCGGCGCCGTGGCGGCCCCGCTCGCCGCCTATCTCGCCGACCATGGCGGCATGGTGGAGGCGGCCGGATTCATCTTCGGCCTCGGCCTGGTCTCCCTGGCCGGCGCAGTTTTCCTGGCCTGGCGCCGGCGCTTGCCTCAAACGGCGTGACCCCACCGGCGTGACCCCGGTCACAGCCAGACTGCATTCCTGACCGCCATCGGAAACCTGTCAGTCCGGCCCAGCGACGGGTCTGGGGAGAGGCTTTGCACCCCACCCGATGGACAAACAGGAGTGTGTCATGGCTTTGAGCAGCAACAATCCCGGCTCCACCCAGCCCGGCACTGTTCCCCCGACCCAGATCCCCGTCTACTGGTTCATCAACGGCGACGAGCTCGCCAACACGCTGAACGGTAGCTCCAAGAACGAGATCATCAACGGCCTCGGTGGCGATGACACGATCAGCGCCGGCGCGGGCGCCGACAAGGTCTATGGCGGTGCCGGCAAGGACTCGATCGACGGCGGCGACCACAACGACCTGATCGTCGGCGGCGACGGCAACGACAATCTCTATGGCGGCAGCGGCGACGACACGATCTACGGCGATACCGACCAGGTCATCGTCAACGCCGCGGTGGCCGAGCCGACCGGCGACGATTACGTGCGCGGCGGCATCGGCAACGACACCGTCTACGGCAACAAGGGAAACGACGACCTCTACGGCGACAGCGGCGACGACGCGCTCTGGGGCGGCGCCGGCTATGACGACCTCTACGGCGGCCTCGGCAACGACGTGCTGCACGGCGAGGGCGAGAACGACTTTCTCTACGGCAACGAGGGCGAGGACGTTCTCTACGGCGAGGCCGGCAACGACCGCATCTATGGCGGCGCCGACAAGGACGCGATCAGCGGCGGCGACGGCAATGACCGGCTCTACGGCGAAGGCGGGGCCGACATCATCACCGGCGGCGCGGGCAACGACGATCTCTACGGCGACGGCAGCTACAATACCGAAGGCGTCGATGGCGACGACCTGCTCTCCGGCGGCGCCGGCAACGACCGGCTGTTCGGCGACGACGGCAGCGATGCGATGTGGGGCGGCGCCGACAACGACCGCTTCTATATCGACGCGACCTTGAGCGGCAACGACGTGATCATGGACTTCAACGCCGCCGAGGATACGCTGGTGCTCGAGCATGTGCTCGACGCCAACGATCCCAACGTCTCGCTCGGCGCCTCGGCCGACGGCGATGTGCTGCTGCAGTTCGGCGGCAGCGGTGCCACGCTCGAGCTCAACGGCTTCCAGGCGGCGAACTATGCCAACCTCGGCCAGCTCGACGCCGCCATCAACATCACCTACCAGCCGTAACGCACCGAAAACCAAGCACCCCCGCCCTGGCTGGCGGGGGTGTTTTCGTTTGTGCGCCGCCCACGGGGTGCCAGGCCGAACCCGTATTTCATACGGTTGCAGTGCGAAAAGCCGGTGAATAACCGGCCAATTCGGAAGTTCGCCGCTGAATCGGCGTGATGTCCCTCACAGTTCCTCCCCGCCGGGGAAACCCGCCGCCCCGGCCCGGCGACAGGTCTTCTGACTGGTACGCACCACCCTACGGGGACATGAGGAGGAACGCGTCATGGCACTCAACAGCAACAATCCCGGGCCGACCCCCGGCAATTTCCCGATGCCGCAGCCGAATATCCTGTGGCCGATCTACGGCGACGAACTCGCCAACGACCTGGTCGGCTCGTCGAAGAACGAAGTGATCTACGGCTACGGCGGCGACGACACGATCTACGCCTACGGCGGCAATGACACGGTCTATGGCGGCGCCGGCAATGACGGCATCGACGGCGGCGAGGGCAATGACCTGATCGTCGGCGGCGACGGCAACGACGTGATCTTCGGCGGCATCGGCGACGACGTGATCTACGGCGACACCAACGCGCCCTACAACCCGACCGTCGGCACGCCGACCGGCGAGGACACCATCAAGGGCGGCGCGGGCAACGACACCATCTACGGCAATGGCAGCGACGACGAACTCTACGGCGACGCCAACAACGACACGCTCTGGGGCGGCACCGGCCATGACCACCTCTATGGCGGCAGCGGCAACGATACGCTGCATGGCGAATCCGACAACGACCGGCTGTGGGGCGACGCCGGCGAGGACACGCTCTACGGCGAGGCTGGCGGCGACCGGCTCTGGGCCGGCGCGAACAACGACACCGTCTATGGCGGCGCCGATGAAGACCGTCTCTACGGCGAAGGCGGCAACGACATCCTTTATGGCGGCGACGCCAACGACGATCTCCAGGGCGACAACAGCGTTTACGATGCCGGCGCGCCCGGCGACGACTGGCTCGATGGCGGCGCGGGCAACGACCGCCTCTGGGGCGACGAAGGCAATG
>JAYSFH010000062.1:7318-12152 GCA_041913405.1 Dongia sp.
CAGACGCGGCGGTACAGCGCCGACGTGTGGGCCCCCCGCGCGGGGGCCCCACCCGCGCCCGCCGTGGGGGCGCCGGCGCCGCCCCGCGCCCGGGGGGGCCCCGCCTCCCTGCGATTTTTTGAAACGGCGCCTCCCCCCCCCAACGACGTGATCCTGGATTTCAACGCCGCCGACGACACCCTGGTTCTGAAGGGCATCACCGACGCCTTCGATCCCAATCTCTCACTCAGCCACTCGGCGGATGGGGACGTGCTGCTTAAATTCGCCGGCAGCGGCGCGACCATCGAACTGAACGGCTTCCAGGCGTCGAACTACAACAGCGTCGATCAGCTCGACGCCGCGATCAACATCGCCTACCAGCCCTGAGCGGAACCGCCGCGCACTGCCGCCTCAGGCGGCGGTGCGGGCGCCGCAGGGCGTGGACCGGAGCTGCCGCTTCGTCGAAGCCGGGTCCTTGAGCAGCCTATTCTCCGGACGGATCGGCCGCGGCACCAGGTTGCCGCCGCAGTTCGGGCAGACCCCGGCGAACACCGTCTCGGCGCAGGAAGCACAGAAGGTGCATTCATAGGTGCAGATCCGCGCCTCCGCACTTTGCGGCGGCAGGTCGCGGTCGCAGCATTCGCAATTCGGTCTCAGTTCCAGCATCGCCCGATCCTCTCGTCGGTGGAGCGATTCCGGTTTACCGCCGCCGCGTCTTGGCATAAATGACGTTATGCCCTCGTTTCCTGCCAAACCCCGGCCAGGCGGACCCCGCCGCATCGTCTTCGTGGTGTTCGAAGGCGCGCTGGCGACCGACATCGCCGGCCCCTCCGACGCCTTCGGGATCGCCAACCGCCACGACCCGGCGCGCGCGCCGCTTTACGACCTGCGCTATGTCTCGCTGGCGGGCGGGCCGGTCCGGACGTCGTCCGGCCTGGTGCTGGAGACCGCGCGGGCGCGCGCGGAATCGCTGGATCGGATCGACACCTTGCTGGTCTCCGGCGGCTCCTTCATCCAGCAGACGATCCTCGACCGGCCGCTGCTGCGCTGGATCGCGAAGGCGGGCGGTCGGGCGCGCCGGACCTGCTCGGTCTGCTCGGGCGCTTTCCTGCTGGCGGAGGCGGGATTGCTGGAGGGCCGCAATGCCGTTACCCATTGGTCGATGACCGATATTTTTCGCGCGCGCTATCCCGGCGTGAAGCTGGCACTCGATCCGATCTTCGTCGAGGACGGCCCGGTCTGGAGCTCGGCCGGGGTGACGGCGGGGATCGATCTCGCCGTGGCGCTGATCGGGCGCGACCACGGCGCCGCTCTGTCCATGGAAGTCGCCAAGCAGATGGTGATGTTCCTGCAGCGACCGGGCGGCCAGGCGCAGTTCAGCGCCGCCCTCCTGGCCCAGGCCGGGGCCTGCCGGCGCGACGACGCGCTGCATGCGATCACCAGCCATGTTGCCGAGAATCTCGCCGCCGATCTTTCGGTCGAGGCCCTGGCGGGAAGAGCCGGCATGGCGCCGCGGACCTTCGCGCGCCTCTTCGCCGATCGGGCCGACGGGCTGACGCCGGCCAAGCTGGTTGAATCGCTGCGGGTCGAAGCCGCCACGCGCGCCCTGGTGGGTTCGAACCATCCGGTGAAGCGGATCGCCGCCGATTGCGGCTTCGGCGACGAGGAGCGGATGCGCCGCGCCTTCCTGCGCCGGCTCGGCGTCGCGCCCAATGACTATCGGGCGCGCTTTACCGTCAGCCCCAAGGCCCGCGCGGGCGCTGCGCAGGCTCGGTCTGCGGGATGAAGCTCCGCCCCGGCCGCGTTGCTTGCGGCGCCGGCGCGGCCGCGCCGCCTTCCATTTCCAGCAGCCGCGCGATGCGGTTCTCGGTCGACGGGTGGGTCGAGAACAGGTTGTCGGCCCCGCTGCCATGCAGCGGGTTGATGATGAAGAGATGCGCGCTGGCCGGATTCTGCTCGGCGCGCGGGTTGGGGATCGCCGCGGCGGCGTTCGAGATCTTCTGCAAGGCCGAGGCGAGCGACCGCGGCGCGCCGGAGAGCTCGGCGCCGGCGCGGTCGGCCTCGTATTCGCGGCTGCGCGAGATCGCCATCTGCACCAGCATGGCGGCGATCGGTGCCAGGATCATCACCAGCAGCGCGCCGATTCCGCCCAGCGGCGAGTTGCGATCGTCGCGGCCGCCGAACGCGCCAAGAAAGAAGATCGACTGCGCCAGCATGCCGATGGCACCCGCCAGCACCGCGGTGATGGTCATGGTCAGGCTGTCGCGGTTCTTCACATGGCCGAGCTCATGCGCCAGCACCGCGCGCACCTCGTCGCGGTTGAGGCGCCGCATCAACCCGCTGGTCGCGGCGACCGCGGCATTCTCCGGGTTGCGCCCGGTGGCAAAGGCGTTCGGCTGGTCGCTGTCGATGAGATAGACCTTCGGCACCGGCATTCCGCCGCGCGCCGCCAGTTCCTCGACGATCGCGTTCAAGTCGGTGTTTTCGACCGGCTGCGCGCGGTACATGCGCAGGACCAGCTTGTCGGAGAACCAGTAGCTGCCGACATTCATCACCAGCGCCAGGCCGAAGGCAAAGACCATGCCGGTCTGGCCGCCGATCAGCCAGCCGCAGGCCAGGAACAGCCCGGTCATCGCGGCGAGCAGCAAAGCGGTGCGTGCGTAGCCCATGGGTCTATCAATCTCCTTTCCCGCAGAAAATCGTGGTGCCGCCCGGGTTTTTCAAGCTAGCGTCGCCGCATGACCGAGACACCGAAATCGCCCCAGTCCAAGCCCGAAACCCCGCCGGAATCGCCGGCGGCGAAGCCCGCCCTGCCACCCGTCTTCCCTGGGGAGATCGGCGGCCCCAAGGGCCCCGAGCCTACCCGCTATGGCGACTGGGAGCGCAACGGGCGGGTCTCCGACTTCTAGCTTTTCTTCACGCCCGCCGGTTAGACTGAAGGCATGGAATTCCAAATGCTTAGGCCGTCACCCGAACGTGATTGGCGGCGGCTTCCTTCGCGGACTTAGGTTCAGGCGATATGCGCTTCGGTTGGTACCCTGACGGCCCCCTCCTGAGACAATGGCGGAGTGCGGGCCTTGCCGTGTTGCTCGCGGGCGGCTTCGCCGTCCTGGCGATGCAGGCGCACGCCCAGGAAGCGCCGGCGGTGCCGCTGCCGATGCCGCTCACCACGCCGAAGCCGCCCAGCGTGCCGGTGATCGGCACCCAACCTTCGCCGCCCCAGGGCTATGAAGCCGTGCCGAACGGCACCATCCCGCAAGCCAACATGCCGGCCGCCGGGGTCGGCGTCGCCGCACCGGTGCCGCAGCGCCAGCTGATCCGGCCGGAAACGGAATCGCGACCGATCGTGATCGAGCTGTTCACCGCGCAGGGCTGCAGCAACTGCCCCGCGGCCGACGCCTATCTCGGCACGCTGGCGCGGCGGAAGGACGTGCTGCCGCTCTCCTTCCATGTCGACTACTGGGACTATATCGGCTGGAAGGACCAGTTCTCCGATCCGATCTTCGTCGGCCGCCAGCGCGCCTATGCGATGACTTTGGGCCAGCACATGGTCTACACGCCCCAGGTCGTGGTCGCCGGTTCCAGCGATGCCCAGGGCGCCAACCGCGCCATCATCGAGCAGCGAATCCGCGAGGCCAAGGCCCGCCAGAAGATGTATCCGATCGAGGTGGTGCGCGACCCGCAGACCGGCCAGGTGCTGCTCGAGCTCCCCGAAGCGAAGCTGCCGGTGCCGGCGACGATCTGGCTGGTCACCTATCAGTACAAGGACGAGTCGGCGATCAACAGCGGCGAGAACAACGGCCACAAATCTGAATCCTTCAACACCGTGCGCTCGCTGCAGAAGGTCGCGGTCTGGAACGGCGGCCGCAGCACCCTGCCGCTGAAACTCGACGCCAAGGCCAAGGCCGCCAATCCCAACGGCTGCGCCATCATCGCCAACCTCGCCGACTACGGCCCGATTGTCGCTGCCATCGCCTTCGACTTCGGCGAGGCGTGGTAGCCGCGCAGGCTGGAACTCCAGTGTTCGTCAGTGGAGTGAGCAACCCAGTTCAACTCTTCGCCATTCCGGGCTAGCGTGCCTCACCGACAGCAGAGGCACAGATGACCGACAACATTCCCTTCGTCTCGTCCGAGACGCTCAACGCCAAGCTCGACTACCCGTCGCTGATCGCGGCGCTGAAGGCCGCTTTCGCCGCCGACTGGACGGTGCCGGTCCGCCATCACCACGCCGTCGAAATCCCCGGCGAGCCGGAGCAGACCTTGCTGCTGATGCCGGCCTGGGAGGGCGGGAAGTCGGTCGGCGTCAAGCTGGTCACCATCACGCCCGGCAACGGCGCGCGCCATCTCCCCGCGGTGCAGGGCATCTACCTGCTGCTCGACGGCGCCACCGGCATTCCCAAGGTGCTGATGGAAGGCACCACCTTGACCGTGCGCCGGACCGCGGCGGCTTCCGCGCTGGCGGCGAGCTTCTGCGCCCGCAAGGACGCAGCGGTCCATCTCATGGTCGGGGCCGGTGCGCTGTCACGCCCGCTGATCGAGGCGCATCGCGCCGCGCGCCCGATCAAGCAGACTCTGCTCTGGGCGCGCAAAGCGGAGCAGGCGGAGTCGAAGGCCGCTGATCTCGCCAAGGCCGGCATCATGGTCGAGGTCGCGCGCGATCTCGAAGCGGCGGCGCGGTCGGCCGACATCATCTCCTGCGCGACGCTCTCGTCCGAACCCCTGATCCGCGGCGCTTGGCTGAAGCCAGGCGCGCATCTCGACCTGGTCGGCGCCTACACGCCCGAGCTCCGCGAATCCGACGACGAGGCAGTGACGCGCGCGACCTTGTTCTGCGACACCCGCGGCGGCGCACTGA
>JAYSFH010000063.1:0-12107 GCA_041913405.1 Dongia sp.
AGCTCTGGCGCTGGCGACGCGACCGCCGGGATCTGGTCAGGCGCGCTATTCTCTCCGGCGCCGTCTTCGTCATTCCCGCGGCGCTGTTCCTGATGGCGCCGCGTGCCGCGATCCCGATGGTCAACTACTATGGCGACAGCGCCGACAAGATCCGCGCCATCCTCGCGCCGTTCAACATGTACTTCGGCTGGCAGGACCTGCTCCTCGAGTTCCTTGCCTTCCTGCTGCTGGTGGTCGGCATCTGGAAACGGCTGTTTCCGGTCACCCCCGCCTTGCGCTGGCCGCTGATCGCCGTCGGCGTCGCGGCGCTGCTGATGCCGAACCAGCTGATGAGCGTCTGGGGTTCCGACTTCCGGCTGCCGACCGTCTTCCTCTTGTTGCTGATTGCCGGGACGGAGCTCCCCTGGAAGAAGCGCGCTCCGGCCGCGATCTTCGCGGTTGCCGTCGCCGGGCTGATGCTGGTCCGGGCCGGCACCGTGACCGCGGATTGGCGGCGGCTGGATGCCGACATCACCGAGCTGCGCGCGGCGATGTCGGTCATCGAGCGCGGCAGCAGGGTCGCGGTGGTGCAGTCGATCCGCGACGACCGCGATCCGCCGGCGCCCAGCCTCTATCCCTATCGCCATCTCGGTGCCTTCGCGGTGATCGATCGCGATGTCTTCCTGCCGCAGCTCTTCAGCGCGGCCACGCCGCTTCGCTTCATCAGCCCCGGCGGCCGCTGGACGACCGACCAGCTCGCGGTGATCCGGAATCCCAAATGGTTTCCCGGCGATCCCGCCTTCGCGGCCACGGACCTCCGCGTGCAGCTGCAGGCGCGGGTGGTGACGCAGGCGATCCAGCAATTCGACCTCGCCACCAGCACCATCGACTGGACCGATTGGCCGGAACGCTTCGATACCCTCATCGCGTTCGACTATGGCCATGCCGAGAATCCCGTGCCGGCCTTGCTGACCGAGCTGCACCGCGGCAGCTTCTTCTCCATCTACCGCATCCACCCGCCGGCGCCGTGATGGAGACCGCGACCCGGCCCTCCATTCTGCGGGCGACCACTGCACTGGTGGTCTCCTTCGCGCTGCTGCCGGTGCTGATCGGCGATCTGCCGCCGCTCGCCGATCTGCCGAACCACCTCGCCCGCGCGCATATCATCGATCAGCTTTCTTCCAGCGCGGATCTGCAGAAATATTATGCGCTCGAATGGCGGCTGCTCTCCTTCCAGTCGACCGACTTCGTCCTGCCCTGGCTGGCCAAAGCCCTCGGCCTCGCCTGGGCCGCCAAGGTCTATGTCGTCGCGACCATGCTGCTCCTGCTCGGCGGCACCGCGGCCTTGCACCGGGCGCTGTTCGGCCGGGTCGGTCTCTGGCCCGCGACCTCGGCTTTGTTCCTGTTCAACTTCCTGCTGGCCTGGGGCTTCATCGCCTTTCTCTCGGCGGCCGGCCTCGCGCTGCTGCTGTTCGCGGCCTGGATTCACACGGCCGAGACACGCGGCGCCCTGCGCGCGATCCTGTTCGCGATTTCGGCCACCCTCCTGCTGCTCTGCCATCTCTTCGCCTTCGCCTGCTATGCCGTGCTGGTCGGCGGTTACGAGCTCGGGCTCGCCGCGCGCGGGACGGCGCCGCTGGGCCGGCGCATCCTCCGGCTCGCCTTCGGGGCCGCGACCTTCGTGCCCGCAATCGTCCTCGCCGCGCTTTCCATCGACACGTCGGTGCGCACGATCCTGCAATTCGGCGGCATCGCCGATATCGCGCGCGGCTTCGTCTCGCCGACCATCATGTATCTCGACTGGGCCGACCTGCTGGTCACCTATGCCGTGGCGATGGCGCTCTGGCTGCTCTACCGGCGCAAGGCGCTCGCCTTCGACCGGCGGATGCTGGTTCCGCTGGCGATCCTCTTCGTCCTCGCCTTGGTGATGCCGGTCTCGATGGCGAGTGTCTGGGGCGCCAACCTGCGCATTCCCTGCCTGCTCGCTTTCCTGCTGGTCGCCTCATCCGATCTCCGGCTCTCGCAACGCGCCGGGCAGGTGCTGGCCGCCGGCCTGGTCCTGTTGCTGGCGACCCGCGCGATTGCGCTCTCGGTCACCTGGTCGGGCTATGAACGCGACGTCGCCGAGTTTCGCGTCGCGGATCAGCAGATCGCACGCGGCAGCCGCGTGCTCGCCACCTCCTTCCCGGTCGATTACCAGCAGCGCCGCGATCCCGCGATCTTCCCCCTGGTGCATCTCGCCGCCTTCTCCGTTATCGATCGCGACGCCTTCCTGCCCTCGCTCTTCTCTTTTGCGACGCCTTTGCGCTTCACCGCCGACACCCGCGATCCCACCGCCTTTGCCTTCCGGCCCATGGAGAAGATCGTCTGGCAGCCGCGCAATCCTGCCTTCGCCTCCGCCGACGCGGCCACAAAGCGCGCGGTCGAGGACCTGGCCGAGCGCAATCGCCTCGACGACTCTTATCTGAGCGTGGTCGATTGGGCGCATTGGCCGGAGGACTTCGACTATCTCGTCGTCTTCCACTTCGACAGCAGAGCGAACCCGGTCCCGGCCTTGCTGACCGAAGTCGCCCAGGGACGGATCTTCACGATCTATCGGATCCACCCACCCCAGTGACGGCAGCCCTGTGACGTCAGCCCGGTGACGTCAGCCCAGTGACGTCAGCCCAGTGAGGGCTTGATCCGATCCGTGCCTTTGTTCTATATTTGTTCTTATGTCGCAAGCACCCAAGATCAGGCCCGTTGCCGCGCCGGAGCCCGAGGAGATTCCCGATCTGCCGCAGAAGGGTCGCGGCGCGGTCAGCAACCGGCCCGGCCGCTATGAGCCGGGCGACCGGCCGCGCGAGAGCGACGGCTGGGACTGGCAGGACGAGGAAGACCTGCCGAAGCTCCGCACCACGGTCGCGGTCGACAAGACCAAGTCGATCATCGCCCGCAACCAGTCGCCGGACATCGCCTTCGACCAGTCGATCAATGCCTATCGCGGCTGCGAGCATGGCTGCATCTATTGCTTCGCGCGGCCGACCCACGCCTATCTCGGCCATTCGCCGGGCCTCGATTTCGAGAGCCGGCTCTATATCAAGCCGGAAGCGGCGAAGCTGCTGGAGGCCGAGCTCCGGAAGCCCGGCTACAAGCCGAAGGTGATCGCGATGGGGACCAACACCGATCCCTATCAGCCGATCGAGCGGCGCTACAAGATCACGCGCCAGGTGCTGGAAGTCTTGAACCGCTTCAACCACCCGGCCGGCATCACCACCAAGTCCGCCAATGTGCTGCGCGACGTCGACATCCTCGCCGACATGGCCAAGCGGAATCTGGTGAAGGTCTTCATCTCGGTCACCACCCTCGACCGCGACCTTGCCCGCACCATGGAGCCGCGCGCCTCGACGCCGGAATTGCGCCTGAAGGCAATCGCCGGATTGCACGAGGCCGGCATTCCGGTCGGCGTCTCGGTGGCGCCGATCATCCCGGCGCTGACCGACATGGAGATCGAGAGCATCATCGAGCGCGCGGCCGAGGCCGGCGCCGACAGCGCCAATTTCACCCTGCTCCGCCTGCCGCTGGAGATCAAAGACCTGTTCATCGAATGGCTGGAGGCGCATGCGCCCTTGAAGACCAAGCATGTGATGGACCTGGTCCGCGACATCCATGGCGGCCAGATCTACAAGGCCGAGTTCGGCGAGCGCATGACCGGGTCCGGCGCCTATGCCGACCTGATCCGGCAAAGGGTCCAGGCCGCGGCCAAGCGGTTCATGATGGAGCCGCGCTACCGCTTCAACGTCGATTGCAGCCAGTTCACGGTCCCGCGCGCCGACTCTCCGCAAGGGGACCTGTTCGCCCTGCCGGGGTAATCTCCACCGTTTGACACGACTCCGGACGCCCGCCAGGATCGCGCTCATGTGGATCCGTACCAGCATGGCGCTTGGCGCCCTATTCCTCGTCGCGGTTTCGGCCGAGGCCGTCGCGGGCGACGCCGCGGCTTTGGCCCAGGGCTTCAAGGACGAGGAGCCCTGCAACCAACCTTACGCCGAAACGCTGGATGCCAAGGCCTTCATCGGCTGCCTCAACAAGCTGGAAAAGGCCTCGGCTTCAACGGCTGGTCGCTGGCCAATATCATCGCCGCGACCGCGGACAACAGCCTGTTCCCGGACATCCCCAGCCGCGCCAAGGCCAGCAAGGAGCGCAAGGTCGCGCTGCAGCTGTTCGACGTCTTCCGCAAGGCGCAGAAGGACCAGAAGATCAAGGACGAGGACCTCGCCAAGCTGGCGGAAGCCAAGGTGGAGGAACTGAAGCCGGTGCTCGATTACTACGACGCGCTGCCGAAAAAGTAGGGACTGGGGGCGCCGCCGTGCCGAACTGGAAGCACGAGATCGAAGCGGGGATCAAGAACGGCGTCATGGTCTGCGGCGTCGATGAGGTCGGCCGCGGCCCCCTGGCCGGCCCGGTGGTCGCCTGCGCGGTCTGCCTGCCGGTGGACATGCCGCGGAAGATCACCCGGCGCCTCAAGGACTCCAAGCAGATCGACCGCGAGGAACGGGAAGAGGTCGCCCTGATCCTGCGCGAGACCGTCGCCTTCGGGGTCGGCATGGCCGATGTCGAGGAGATCGACCGGATCAATATCCTGCGCGCTTCGCATCTGGCGATGCTCCGGGCCTATGAAGGGCTCCCGAGTCGACCCGGCTACGCCCTGGTCGATGGCAACCAGCCGCCCAATCTCCCCTGCCCGATCACCTGCATCATCGGCGGGGACAATGCCTCGCTTTCGATCGCCGCAGCCTCGATCATCGCCAAGGTCGAGCGGGACAAGATCATGCGGGAGCTCGCGCTGGCTCACCCCGTATATGGGTGGGAGACGAATGTCGGCTACTCGACCCGCGACCACCTGACGGCCTTGAAGGCGCATGGCGCCACCCCCCATCACCGCCGATCATTTCGCCCGGTTTATGAGCTTCAGCTTCCACTGGACTGACTCTAAAGCATTTTTTTATTGACTTGCCGAGTCGCTCGAATCACCATCGGGCGCATGACAAGAAAGAACGGCGCGGCCGCCCAGGCCAAATCCTCGGAGAAAGTTCGCCTCGACACGATCATCGAGGGCGATTGCGTGGCGGCGATGAATGCGCTGCCGGCCGGCTCGGTGGACATGATCTTCGCCGACCCGCCCTACAACCTGCAGCTCCAGGGCGACCTGCACCGGCCGAACAATTCCAAGGTCGATGCCGTCGATGACGACTGGGACAAGTTCGACGACCTCGGCACCTACGACCGCTTCACCCATGAGTGGCTTTCGGCCGCCCGCCGGGTCCTGAAGGACGACGGCACGATCTGGGTGATCGGCTCCTATCACAACATCTTCCGGGTCGGCGCCAAGCTCCAGGACCTCGGTTTCTGGGTCTTGAACGACGTGATCTGGCGCAAGACCAACCCGATGCCGAATTTCCGCGGCCGCCGCTTCACCAACGCCCATGAGACGATGCTCTGGTGCTCCAAGTCGAAGGACAGCCAGAACACCTTCAATTACGAGGCGATGAAGACGCTGAACGACGACCTGCAGATGCGGTCCGACTGGCTGATCCCGATCTGCTCGGGATCCGAACGAATCAAGGGCGACGATGGCAAAAAGGGCCACCCCACGCAGAAACCCGAGGCCTTGCTGCATCGGGTGATCGTGGCGGCCACCAAGCCAGGGGACGTCGTCCTTGACCCCTTCTTCGGCAGCGGCACCACCGGTGCCGTCGCCAAGCGGCTCGGCCGCCGCTGGATCGGCCTGGAGCGCGACAAGGGCTACATCAAGCTGGCGCTCGAGCGGATCGCCAAGGTGGTGCCCGCCGAGACCGAGATGGTGACGATCCAGGCCAAGCGCGAGGAGCCCCGGATCCCGTTCGGCTGGCTGGTCGAGCGTGGTTTGCTGCAGCCCGGCGCGGTGCTGGAGAGCTTCAACCGCCGCTGGACCGCCAAGGTCCGCGCCGACGGCACGCTGATCTCGGCCGAGCACAAGGGCTCGATCCACCAGGTTGGCGCCGCGGTCCAGGGCGCGCCCGCCTGCAACGGCTGGCAGTTCTGGTGCGTGCCGAAGGACGGCGTACTGGTGCCGATCGACCATTACCGCCAGCTGCTCCGGGCGGAATTGCACTGAGCTAAGAGTTTTCATTTGGCACTGAGGGGGATGACTGTGCCGAAGCCCATCGAACCAAGACCGACCATCGGCGCCTCTAAGGAAGTGCCGGCTTTGCCGCCGAAGCGCGCCCGCCGCCGTTCGACCCGCGGCTCGCATTCCTGGCGCTTCCGCCGCCCGCCCTCGCGCAAGCGCGTCGAAGTCGCCGCCGCGCGCGGCCTGCCCGAAGTCATGTTGATCCAAGAACCGGATCTGCTGCCGATCAACGACAGCTGCAACTAGGCTCACCGTCCCGGCGGCCGCAGCCGCGCCGGGATCTTCGACCAGGCGGCGGCGGCGATCTCAGCATTGGCGGTTTCCAACTGCGCCTGAGCCGTTGCCACCGCCGCCTTTTCGGCCGTGCATTGGGCTTCGATGTCGGCCATGGCGTTGACGATCACAAAATCCGTATCCCAGCCCCCGATCAGGTCGGATTGCAGCAAGGGCAGCTCGCTCTCAGGTCTCGCGCGGGCAAGAAGATCGATCCCGTTCCGGAAGCCTTGGATGGCGTCGCGGGCGCGCTCTCTTGCGGCCTCCCGCTCCGACGCGCTGCCGGCCGCCGCCAGGGCTTTCAGTTCCTGGTTCGCCAGCTTGCCGAAGCGCAGGACACGATCCCAGGGATGATAGGCCTCGTTCGCGGCGAGCAGCGTGCTCTCCGCCGGCACCAGCAGCCGCTGCCCCCACGCGCTCAAGCGCAGGATTTCGCAATGCGTTGCCAGAAGCTCATCGACCGCCAGCTTGAGCCGCGCCTCGGCCCTCGCTTCGTCCCGGCGCAGCGATTCCGTCTGATCCGGCAACTCTGCAGAGCGCTTGGCATGGCCGCGATCCACCACCCCGACCGCCTGCGTCGCGCGTGACACGAGGGCCTTCAGCGTTCGGCGGATGACTTCCAACGCCTCCGCGCGCTGCAGGGCTCGTGCTTCGAGATCCGGGATCCTCAGCAAGTCTCCGCCCTGACCCTAGGTGAGTTCGGTGACAGTTTAGCCAATGCACGGAACTGCAGGCAGCGTTTCGGTGACAGTTTCCCTATTCACGGCTCCCAAAGAATCGGCGTCGCACGCCTTCCATCTTCCTTCGCTCAACTTTCGCCTTCGCCCCAGCAAGGGTCCAAAACTCCGTCACAGCGCCGAATTCCGATAGTAGTTAAGTCTCTGAATTCTAAAACTAATTATTGCATCTGATCGGACAACGCACTACAGTCCTGAGTCTGCTGCCGCCACGCCGCGTAACCCCTGCGCCGCGTGCGCAATGACTGTTTGCGTCATCGCCCTGGATCCCCGTTGCGCTCACCCGAGCGCGGGCGACGATCCCCTGCGTCTGCATCCCGGAAAGGCTCCCACCATGTCCAGCATGCCCTCGAAACCCATCGCGCCCATCTCCGCCGCAGCCGGCGCCGTCCAGCGCTTCTTCGACGACCCCACGCTCGATCAAGCTGTCAAAGACCAGATCGTCAGGCTCCTGCCGAGCCTCGGCGTCGCTCAGGTCGCCGCCCTGGTCGAGGGCAACTTCAACGTGACGGTCAGCCGCGCGGAGATCCTCGCCGTCTGGAACGAACGGCAGGCCCGGCGAACCGCCGAACCCGCAGCGGAGCAGGCTCAGCCGGACAAGGAAACCCTGCATCCAGCGGATCAGCCGCAGGAATGCCTCCTCACCTTGCCCGCCGCCGCGCCCGACACCCTGCCGCCGTTCGCCATCGCGACCGACCCGGCTCCAACCCGGACAGGACCCGGACAGAAAAAGAAAATCATCCGCGACCCGGCGGTCGAGAAGCCAGTGGAGCTGCCGGTGGAGATAAAGGACGCCGCGACCGACGGCATGAATCCCACCGAACCCAAAATCGAACAGGAGACTCTTCCGGCCGAGGTGCGGGAGTTCATCATCGCACGCATGGCCCGCCATAGCCCGCCCTGGGCGATCGCCAACGACGTCGAGCGGGATTTCGGCTTCGTGCTCGATCGCGACGAGGTCGTCGTCTGCTGGCGGGACCGTGATGCGCACCCAACCCGGACAGGACCCGGACCGGAGCAGGAATCCCGGCCGCGGCTGAGCGACGAGATCAAGGCGTTCATCGTGAAACGCCTGGCCTGCTACGAGACGCCGTCGCGGGTCGCGGCCGCCGTCCGGATCAACTTCGGCATCGATGTGGACCGCCGCCGGATCTTCGACTACGACCCGAAGGGCACGCGCCCGCCGGCGCAGCGCTGGATCGACCTCCACGCCGCGACCCGCGCGCGGTTCCTGCAGGAGACGTCCGATATCGGCATCGCCCAGAAAGTCATCCGCCTCCGGATGCTCGATCGCATGGCGGAAACGGCCGAGGAAGACAACCTCCACGACAAGGCCGCCAAATACCTGGCCCAGGCCGCCCGGGAATGCGGCGGCTTCTACGACAAGCAGCCGCTGATGCAGCGACAGCCCGGCTCGGCTCATGCACTTTAAGCCCTTGATATCTCTCGGACGCGCCGGCCCGCCGGAACTCAGGGCCGACATGATCGGTTTATTCACGCGAACCCGGCGTTGCCGGTCCCCGATGGGTTCATTAGCATCGAGGCTTCTGAGAATCGGCGCTCGGATCCGGCGCCGCCGCGCTCCCGACAACTGTACAGTTTCGCATGGCGGCCTCTCACTCTTTGAAAGCTCCGCGGCTCGGCCGCATCCTCGCAGCGCTGACGCTGATCGTCGCCTGCTGGCTGCCGAGCGCGGCGCCGGCGCAGACCATCCCCGGCGTCACACCGCCCGCCGCGTCGAAGCAGACGACCGACGATATCGAGAACCTGATCAAGACCCTCGACGACCCGAAGGCGCGGGACGAACTGAAGAAGCAGCTGCAGCTCATGCTGCAGGCGCAGCGCGGCGAGCCGGGCGGCGGTGAAGCGGTGGTCGAGGAGCGCGGGCTCGGTGCGCGCTTGCTGGCGACGATCTCGCATCAGGTGGAATCGGTCAGCAACACCCTGGTCAACCTGGTCGAGGCGATCGCCGACCTGCCGCATCGGGCACGCGAGGCGACCTACCTGCTGACCGACCCGCAACGCCGCGCCTATTGGATGGACGTCGTCATCGACCTCGTCGGCGTGCTGGCGACCGCCTTCATTGCCGCCTGGGGGGCGCGGCGGCTGCTGATCGGCGTGCATGGCCGGCTCGCCCGCCAGCGGCCAGAGCGCTGGCTGACCAAGCTGCTCTTTCTGCCGCTCATCTTCCTGCTCGAGGTGCTGCCCACCCTCGCCTTCGGCGTCGCGAGCTCGGTCGCCGCGCCGGTGTTCCAGCCCAACCCCGATGCGACGCGGATCGTCTCCGCCATCGTCATCGCCCAGCTGGCGACCATGCTGACGGCGGTGCTGAGCTCGACCCTGCTGGCGGCACGGGCGCCGGGCCTGCGGCTGTTCCGGATCTCGGACGAGACCGCGGTCTATGCCCAGGTCTGGGTGCGGCGCCTCTCGGTCGTCGCCTTCTACGGCTATGCGATCACCCAGCTGGCCGAGGTGATCGGCGTCGATGCGACCTTGCGCGAGGTGATCGCCCGGTTCTGGGGATTGCTGCTGGCGGCAATGACGCTGATCGTGGTGCTGCAGAACCGCGCCGCGATCGCGCAAAGGATTGCCGGCGGTCCGCTGGTCGATCCGCCGAACCCGGCGCCGACCGACGAGCCGATGGCGACGCCGCTGCCGGACCCGGAGCAGAGCAACGGCCGTGCCCTGCGCTTCAAGGCGTTCCGACGGCAGTTGGCGAAGCTCTGGCACGTGCTCGCGATCGCCTACATCGTCGCCGGCTATCTGGTCTGGAGCTTCCAGATCGAGGGTGGCTTCGCCTTCCTGCTGCGCGCGACGGTGCTGACCGCCATTCTCTTCGTCGTGGTGCGGCTGGCCGACCGGGCGCTGCGCCAGGTGTTCGACCGCAGCTTCGCGCTGCCGGAGGACGTGAAGCGCATCCTGCCCGGGCTCGAGACCCGCGCCAACCGCTACCTGCCGGTCTTGAAGAAGACGGTGCTGGTCGCGCTCTACGTGGTCGGCGCCTCCGCGCTGCTGCAGGTCTGGGGCCTCGACATGATCGGCTGGCTGTCGACCGGATCGGGGCGGCCGGTGATGGCGGCGGCCTTCAAGATCGTGATCATCATCCTCCTGGCCGGCCTGCTCTCCGAGCTGGTGAACATGGCGATCGAGCATTACCTGCGCGACACCGATGCGCAGGGCCGCCGCATCTACCACAGCGGCCGGATGCGCACGCTGCTGCCGCTGCTCCGCAACGCCTTCCGGATCACCTTGGGCGTCCTGGTGCTGATGGTGGTCCTGTCCGAGATCGGGCTCGACATCGCGCCGCTGCTGGCTGCCGCCGGCGTGGTCGGCCTTGCGGTCGGCTTCGGCGCGCAGACCCTGGTCAAGGACATCATCACCGGCGTCTTCATCCTCCTGGAGGACACGATTGCCGTGGGTGATGTGGTCGATCTCGGCGGCCATGCCGGCGTGGTCGAGGGCATGACCATCCGCACCATTCGGCTGCGGGACGGCGCCGGCGCCGTGCACACGGTGCCGTTCGGCGCAGTCACCATCGTGCAGAACATGACCAAGGACTTCTCCTTCGCCACTTTCGACATCAAGGTCGATTACCGCGAGGATCCCGACCGGGTGATCGCGCTGCTGAAGAAGGTCGGCGGCGAGATCGAGAAGGAGCCGCAGTTCCGCTACGGCCTCCTGGGCTCGACCGAGATCATCGGCCTCGATGCCCTGGGCGACAACGGCTACGTCATCAAGGCGCGCATCAAGACCCGCGCCATGAGCCAGTGGGACGTGATGCGCGCCTTCAATCTGCGCCTGAAGCGCGCCTTCGACGAGGAAGGCATGCTGTTCCCGGGCGTGATGGCGGCGATGCCGCCGAGGACCGCCGCCAAGGTGATCTACGAGCAGGCCCCGCCGCCCGCCGCTTCGGGCGCCGCGACCGAGGCGTCGAAAACCAAGGACCAGGCCGCCGCCGAGCCGACGGAATCGCCGGACCAGCCGGTCGCGCCGGCCAACCCCGCGGGAAAGACGATCGTGCCGCCGCGCTGACGCGATCCTAGCTCTCGAAGGCGTCCGGGCGTTTGGCCGCCACGTCCTCGAAGGGAATGCTGTCGTCGGCCATCGCGCGGGTGAAGCCGGAATAGTCTTCGATGGCGATGCATTGCCGGATCTGCTCGCCGACGCGCAACGGGAACATGCCGACGCGCACGTCGAGCGTGTAGCCGGCCCGGGTCGGCCAGCTGTAGGTGCAGAACACCGGCGCCGCCGTGGCGAAGACCTGGGTATAGGCATCGAGCAGGATGCGGTTGGCGTTGTTGGTGTCGTTGCCGAGGAACTCGTCGACATAGCGGCCGGTGAGGTTGAAGCCGTTCCAGCGGTCGACCTCGGTGCCGGTCAGGATATAGCGCACCCGAAACGGCTCGGGCTCGTAAGCGACGATGTAGAGAAACGGGAGCAGCGGCTTGATGTCGGCCGGGTCGATGTCGCTCCGCTGCGGCGCGAAGCCGCCGGCGCGGCTGCTCCAATAGCGGTGGAGCGCTTCGATGCTGCCCTTGGAGCCGTCGGAGCCTGGCATCCGCCAAGGATGGTCCGTCATGCCGAAGCTGTCGAGCGCCATTCCGCCATGCGGGGGAAAGCCCCGGTGCGTCGGTTAAGATCTGGTTTGGATTGTGCCGGGGCCGAGCGAAATATCTCCGGGCGGGCGCTGTAACCTCTTGCTTTGCCGCTGCGTACTGGCCCTGAGACACCAGGGACTTCGACCATGGCGATCGGCAGCACCAACTACCCGCATCCGATTCAGGTGAACGGCTTCCTCTGCCGCAACTGCACCGACGTCGACCATGCCAAGAAGCATATCGACCCAGCCCATCCGAAATCCGGGCCCTATGGCATCGATGCCGCCACCGACCCCACCAACCCGAAGCGCTTCATTCAATCCGGCGGCAGCCTGCCCGGCACCGAAGCCGCGACCACCCAGACGACGG
>JAYSFH010000064.1:0-12080 GCA_041913405.1 Dongia sp.
GCTCGGCCACAACGGCTCGGGCAAATCGACCCTGCTGAAGATCATGGCCGGCATCGAGAAGGACTTCAACGGCGAGGCCTGGGCCGCGGACGGCGTCTCGGTGGGCTACCTCGCCCAGGAGCCGCATCTCGATCCCGAGAAGGACGTGCTCGGCAACGTGATGGAAGGCGTCGGCGAGACCGCCGCGCTCCTCAAGGAGTTCGAGGACGTCTCCAACGCCATGGGCGAGGAGGACGCGGATTTCGACACCCTGCTCGCGCGCCAGGCCGAGCTCCAGGAGAAGATCGACGCGGCCGATGCCTGGGACGTGACCCGCAAGGTCGAGATCGCGATGGACGCGCTCCGCTGCCCGCCGGGCGATGCCGATGTGACCAAGCTCTCGGGCGGCGAGCGGCGCCGTGTCGCGCTCTGCCGGCTGCTGCTGTCCCATCCCGACATGCTGCTCTTGGACGAGCCGACCAACCACCTGGACGCGGAGTCGGTCGCCTGGCTGGAGCAGTTCCTGCAGGAATACACCGGCACCGTCGTCGCGGTGACCCACGACCGCTACTTCCTGGACAATGCGGCGGGCTGGATCCTGGAATTGGACCGCGGCCGCGGCATTCCCTACGAGGGCAACTACTCGGGCTGGCTGGAGCAGAAGGCCAAGCGCGAGGAGATCGAAGAGAAGAGCGAGAGCTCGCGCCAGCGCACCCTCTCCCGCGAGCTGGAATGGATCCGCCAGGGCGCCAAGGCGCGGCAGGCGAAGTCGAAGGCGCGCATCAACGCCTACGAGGCGCTGCTGGCCCAGCAGAACGAGAAGGGCGTCGAGCAGGCGCAGATCTATATCCCGGCCGGCCCGCGGCTCGGCGACCTGGTGATCGAGGCGCAGCATTTGACCAAGGGCTTCGGCGACAAGCTGCTGATCGAGGATCTCTCCTTCAAGCTGCCGCCGGGCGGCATCGTCGGCGTGATCGGCCCGAATGGCGCCGGCAAGACCACCCTGTTCCGCATGATCACCGGCGGCGAAAAGCCGGACCAAGGCACCTTCAAGGTCGGCGACACGGTGAAGCTCGGCTATATCGACCAGTCGCGCGACAGCCTGCGCGACGACAAGACCGTCTGGGAGGAAATCTCCGACGGCCATGAGGAGATCGAGCTCGGCAAGCGCAAGATGCCGAGCCGCGCTTATGTCGCCGGCTTCAACTTCAAGGGCACCGACCAGCAGAAGAAGGTCGGCCAGCTCTCCGGCGGCGAGCGCAACCGGGTGCATCTCGCCAAGATGCTGAAGTCCGGCGCCAACGTGCTGCTGCTCGACGAGCCGACCAACGACCTCGACGTCGATACCCTGCGCGCTTTGGAAGAGGCATTGACCGAGTTCGCCGGCTGCGTCGTGGTGATCAGCCATGACCGCTGGTTCCTGGATCGCATCGCGACCCACATGCTGGCGTTCGAAGGCGACAGCCATGTCGAATGGTTCGAGGGAAACTATCAGGATTACGAGGTCGACCGGCACAAGCGCCTGGGCTCGGACGCCGATCAGCCGCACCGGATCAAGTACAAGCCGCTGGTCCGGCAATAGCGGACGGCTCCGATCGGAGGAATCGGCCCAACCTGTTGAGCGAGAACGCGCTTTGCCGATCGGCGAAGGCGTCCAAGCTTCGATTCCGTCCGGGTCCTGTCCGGGTTGCGGCGTAGCGGTAGGGATCGGATCTTTCGATTCTGTCTGCGTCCGGTCTGCGTTGCCGGTGGCGCAGCGGGCCTCCATTTGCTGATTCCGTCCGGGTCCTGTCCGGGTTGCGGTGCCAATGGCCGGGTTCGCGTTCCCAATTCTGTCCGGGTCCGGTCCGGGTTGCCGGCGACGAGCTGGCATCCAATTGCTGATTCCGTCTGCGTCCTGTCTGCGTCGGCGCCAGAGCGATGGAGCCCGCCAGGCCTGAAGAGCCATGCAGGCGCAGACGATGAACGCGTCGCGTCATGCTGGATTTGCACGCGGTTTTCATTTCGTCGGGGTTGCCGACAACCGGGCGCGCGGCGACGTTAACGATGTCAAACAACGCAGCGATTATACCATGATTGGCGCGGGGTGTCCGCTCTGTCGGGTGAATTCGGGAGTATGCAGGGAAAATTTTCAAGCTCGGGTAGGCGCGGGATCTGCCAGAGTGCGGACGGTTGGGGCAGCGCGGCTGCACGTGCCCCCATCCCGACCATCCCCTTAAGGGGGATGGAGAAGAAAGAGCGCCCTACCCGCTTCCGCCGGGGTGGCGCATTTCGCCGAAGGCGCGGGCCAATTGGCAGAATTCTTCGATGTTGAGCTCTTCCGCGCGGGCGGCGTCGGGGATGTTGGCGCGGTCGAGCAAGGCTTCGACCGGGAGGGCTGGCGGAACCTGGCCCCGGCCGGTAAAAGGAGCGTCAAACGCACGCTTGGCATGGATGGGAATATTCGTTCCTAGGCAACATCGCCCGCCGCCGCGGGGCGCCGTGTCACTACGGGTGTGTACCTTTAAGAGGAGTTTGTCGCCTTGAGTGAGAAGACGGGCCTTCAGGCGAACTACGAGGAATCCGCCGCCGATTGGGACCAGACCTTTGCTGCCGAGCACCTCAATGCCCACCATGTGGCAGCCAGTTGGCGAGCGTTCCGGAGCGCCTTCGGCGAGGATGTCGGTGGCATGACTTGCGTTGAGCTCGGCGTTGGGACCGGCCTGTTCACCGATCGCTTGGCACCGCAGTTTCAACAACTCATCGCCGTCGATTTCAGCCAGCGCATGCTGGACATGCTGAAGGAGAAGATGACGCAAAGGGGCATCTCGAACATCGAGTATCTCTGTGCTCCCGCGGAAGCGTTGTCCGGGATTGCAAGCGAAACCGTCGATGCCGCCGTTTGCTTTGGTCTTTTGGAGAACATCAAAGATTTCGGACCGATGTTCCGTGAAGTGCGGCGAATTCTTAAGCCGGGCGGCCGGTTTGCCGGAGTTGCGTCGAACGGTGCTTGCCCGTGGTACACATTGCGCAAATGGCTCAAACCCAACGCCTGGTACTGGCAGGACGTGCATCTTACCACGGAGAAAGAACTGCGGGAGGCAGCTGCAGCGGCGAGCCTAGAAGAGCGCGCGCTGTTTGGTTGGGGCCTTATTCCTTCCCAGATACCGAACTCCTCCCTCTTGGCGCCGGTAGCGGCGGTGGAGCGGATTCTGGAAATCACGCCATTGCGGCGGTGGATGGGGGGACTGGCGTTTCGCTTTGACGCCCCCAACCGCGTAGGCTAGCTGCGCGGAAGAAGCCCAAGGTCTCCGTTAACCGCTTCGCCCGCGGCGGCGCATTTCGCCGAAGGCGCGGGCGAGTTGGCAGAATTCTTCGATGTTGAGTTCTTCCGCCCGGGCGGTGTCGCGGATATTGGCGCGGTCCAGCAACGCGTTGGCTTCGACCGGCAGGGTCTTCAGCGACTGGCGCAGCATCTTCCTGCGCTGGCCGAAGCCGGCTTCGGCGACGGCTTCGAGGTCGCGGGGGTCGGCGGGGTAGAGCGGCTGCGGGTGCGGGATCAGCTGCACCACCGTCGAGGTCACCTTCGGCGGCGGGATGAAGGCGCGCGGCGGGATGTCGAACAGCTGCTTGGCGGTGCAGCGCCATTGCGTCACGATCGAGAGCCGGCCGTAGTCCTTGGTGCGCGGCGCCGCGGTCAGGCGGTCCGCGACCTCCTTCTGGAACATCAAGGTGAGCGAGGTGAAAGCTTCCGCCTGCTCCAGCCAGTTCAGCAGCAGCGGCGTCGCCACGTTGTAAGGAAGATTGGCGACGATGCGGCGCGGGGTCTCGCCGAGCTTCGCGGCATCGACCTTCAGCGCATCGCCTTCAACCACCTCGAGGCGGCCCGGATAGCGCGCGGCGACTTCGGCGAGCGCGGGGAGCGCACGCGCGTCACGCTCGATCGCGATCACCTTCCGGGCGCCCTCCATCATCAGCGCGCGGGTGAGGCCGCCGGGGCCGGGGCCGATCTCGATCACCGTGCCTTCGTCGATCTTGCCGGCAGCCCGGGCGATCTTCTGGGTCAGGTTGAGGTCGAACAGGAAGTTCTGCCCGAGCTGGCGCTTGGCCTCGATGCCGTGGCGGCGCAGAACCTCGCGCAGCGGCGGCAGGCCATCCTTGGCCAGCAGCTCTGAGTTTTCTCCGCTCATAGCCGGATGTCGATATAGGCCGCGCGACGCAGGTCGCTCAGATAGCCGCGCGCGAGGGTCTCGAGCCGCTCGGCCGCGAGTCGGTCGGCGAGTGCCACCCGCGAAATCTCGTTGGTATCGCCGCGGTCGCAGACCACGAAGATCGCCACGCCGCCATCGCCCTTGATGGCGCCGGTCGGCTCGCCGACCGGCTGGGTGATCACCATGTCGCGGATTTCCGGCGGCATGTCATCGACCTTCGGCCGCCCCATGTCCTGGAACCGCGCGGGGTTCGCGTCCTGCGACAGCCGCTCGAACTCCTCGCAGCTATGCGCCTCCTTCTTGGAGAAGGCGTCGGCCTGCTCCTGCGCCGCTTCCACCTCGCGCGCCGAGGCGTTCGGCGTCAAAGGCCACAGCAGGCGCACCATATGAACCGAGCCCGGCGCCACCGCGGCCTCGCTGCCGGTGCGGACGTCCTCGATCCGGATCAGGTAAAAGCCGCCGGTGCCCTGGACCGGGCCCAGTACCTTGCCGCGCAGGTCGTCGCCGCTGCCGAGCGGCGCCAGCAAGGCGGCGATCGCCGGATCGACCTGGTCGGGACGACGCCAGCCGATGTCGCCGCCGTTGGCGGCCGTGGTGTCCTGCGAGAATTCCTGCGCCAATGAGGCGAAGTCGGCGCCGCCGTTCAACTGGTCCAGCAGGCGCTGCACCGATTGCTGCACGTCGGGCGCGTCCTTCGGCGAATCGACCGCCTGGAAGATCTGCGAGATGCGATACTCGGGCTTGCCCTGCCCCGCCTTGGCCCGCGCCAGCGCCTCGTTGATCTCCGCGTCGGAGATGCGGATGGTGGCCCGGAGCTTGCGCTGCACCAGGCGGCTCCAGCCGATGTCGGCGCGCATCTGGTCGGCCAGTGCCGAGACCAGGATGCCGTTGCTGGCGAGGTAGCTCTCGAACTCCTCGCGCGCCATGTTGTTGCGCGCGGCGAGGCCGGCGATGCGGTTGTTGATCTCGCCGTCGCCGACGGTGACGCCCTGCGCCCGCGCCTCCTGGGTCTTCAGGTGATCGTCGATCAGCGAGCGCATGATGCTCGGCAGCAATTGCTGCCGGGTCTCCGGCGTGTCCTGCAGCCGGGCCGAGAGCATCGCGGCGCGCAGCCGCGCCACCACGTCGAGCTGAGTGATGACGTCGTCGTTGACCACGGCGGCGATCTTCAGCTCGTCCTGGGCCAAAGCCGGCCGGCCGCCGGCCGCGGCCGCGACGAGCAGACAGAGAACGGCAAGGATCCGCAGCCACGCCGTCCGGCCGGCGTCCTGCGCTCCGTTTCGCGATTGCAAGCTAGCGAACAATCCCTTCTCCCACTCCGTCCGGCCCGGCCTTCCGGCCGGTTCGTCCGGCCCAGTCAACCAAGTCCGTCACGATAACGCAATCCGCCGGCTGAACCCGACCGAATCCGGCACCGCCGCCCGCGGCATTCCGTCCAAGCGCGCCCGATCCGCCGACATGGTCAGAAGGAAGCCCCGATGTCGCCGAGATTCTTGAAGGTGAAAGTCACGAAAGCGGTGAATTTTCCCGACGAGATGTCGGTATCGCCGTCCGGACTGTATTGGGCGTTGATGTTGAAGCCGAAGCATTCGTCATTGTAGCCGAAGCCGCCGTAGAGGCCGTTCACCTCGTTCTCGACCAGGTCGTAGCTGGCGCCGGCCGAAGCCGACCAATAGTCGAGGAACTTCGCGTTCAGCGAACCATAGATCTGCTCGCGGCTGCCGAAGTCGTCGTTGTCGGAGAGATGGATGTAGTTCACCGAGCCGTAGAACTCCTGCGGACCGGCGGTGACGCTGACTTCCTGCCGCTTCATCTTCGCGTCCGCGACGTCGAAGCGGAAGCGATAGGTCGCGTTCAGGAGCTCGTTCGGCTGCAGCGCGACCCGGCCGACCAGGTCGGTGAGGTCGCTGCGGATGCCGCTGTTCTCCGGCTCGTCGTGGCTGCGGATGAACTGGTAGCTCTGGCCGAGGAAGACCTCGGCGCGGCCGCCGCTGTTGTTGTAGGCGCTCCAGTCGAAGCCGTAGTTGACGCGCGAGCCGGAATCGACACGGTCGAGGCCGGTGAAGCGGTCGGGTGCGAACACCTTGGTGTCGTCCCATTCGAAGGCGCGGCTGTCCTCATTCGGGATCTTGCCGGTGTTGCAGCAATCGGGCGACATCACCAGCTGCACGATCGGCTGCAGCACCTGGGTGAAGCTCTCGCCCGGCTTCACGAACGGATAGCGCCATTTCAGGCTGCCCTGCGGGAAGACGCGGCCGGTGACGCCGTCGAAGGTCGGCGTGTCCTCCGAGGCGTCGAAGTTGTCGCTCTCGGGATCGGTGCGGTTGGTGGCGTAGAGATCGGCCGCGAGCGAAAGGTTGAGCTCCCAGACGTCGCCCCAGGAGCTGGTATAGGGCAGGTTCCAGCTGGGGTGCATCGAGACGCGGAAGGAGTCGCGACCCTCGCGGCGCACCAGGTTCATCATGCCGACGTCGAGGCCCCAGTAGCCGCCGCCGGCGCCCGGCTCGCTGGTGAAGTTGTAGTTCAGGAGCGGCGCGATGATCGGCGCGGTGTCGTCGCGCAAGTCGTCGTCGGTGGTCTGCCAGCCGTAGCCGCGGGCCTCGAAATAGCTGCGGCCGAAGAAGCCTTCGCTCCACAGCGTGTCCTCGAGCCAGCGCCGCGAGCCGAGATGGTATTGCCGCAGGTAGTCGCGGTCGGTGGTGTTCTTGAAGTTGAAGCCCAAGCGCCAGTCGCGGCTCAAATCGAACAGGCCCTGGCCGGCGACATGGCCGCGGAGCTTGCGGTTGTCCTCGTTGTCGTCCTCCGGCTCGGCCTCGTAGGTGCCGGAGGCCGCGAGGGTGAAGACGCCGTTGGGCACGCGCTGCCGGTACTCGCCCATGAGCACGCCGGCAGCCGGGTCCGGCTCGCCCATGACGCGGGCGATCGGCGTGATGGTCACGTCCTTGTCGTCGCCCATGGTGATAAAATAGGGCTGGCGCAGCTGCACGCCGGAGCGGCCCGACGAGACCGAGAAGGTCGGGTTCAAGAGGCCGCTCTGCCGCTTCACATCCACGTCCGGATGCTGGAAGAACGGGGTGTAGAACACCGGCACGCCCCACATCTCCATCCAGGCGCCGTGATAGGTGATGGTCTTCGCGGTCTCGTCGCGCACCACCTGGTCGGCCTTGATCTGCCAGACCGGCTGGCGCGTGGGATCGGTCCTGCAGGGCAGGCAGGGCGTGTAGACCGCCTTGTTCAGGATCTGCTTGGTGCCGTTCACCCGGTAGGCCGAATAGGCGGCGATGCGCGACTTGTCCCGCAACAGCGCGCGGAAGCTCTTGATGACGCCGTTCTGGAAATCGTCCGAGAGATCGACGTAGTTGGCGAACACGGTATCGCCGCTCGGCATCAGCAGGGTCACGTTGCCGGAGGCGCTGATCGTCTTCGAGCGCTCGTTGTAGGTGATGGTGTCGGCCATGACGACGCGGTCGTCCTGCGCCATCTCGACATGGCCGCGCGCGACATAGACGCCGAGCTCCTGATCGTAGCCGGCCTCGTCGGCGATGAGATCGACCGGGCTGTCGCTCGCCTGCGCCGCGCCCAGCGCTAAGCCCCAGAGGCAGAACAGCGCGGTGGCGCCGAGCAGGAAACGGCGCAGCATGCGCGCGCGCGGTGCCGCCGCTCTGCGCGTCGGTTGCTCACCCGCTGCAAACCCGCTGGAAGGCTTGAGCCGCCTCACGCCGCCACCCCGAAGATCCCCTCATGGTCTTATTCAGGCGGCCGACAGCCCTTGGACTCGCCCCGGGCTTTCCCCGTTCCGCCGGCGGCCTCGAAGGGCCGGATTCCGGCCGCGCTCATTGGCCGGTAAACTAGCACGTTAAGCCCATTCGTCCACTGATTTCATGGACTTGCGAGTCGTCGCCGCGCGCGGTTCCCGGTTGGCGGCGCGGCGTCGTCATGCTAACTCTTGAGCAGATTCCCAAGGAACGGACTTTCAGAAGAACTGGCCGGGCATCGCCGGCCGCAATCGCCGAGGAAAGCATGAAAATCGCATTCGCGAAGCCGGAATTGCCGGAGACCGGCAGTTTGGCCGTTGGCGTCATGGACGGCCGCAAGCTCGGATCCCATGCCGCGCAAGTCGAGAAGCTGACAAAGGGCGCGGTCAACCGCGCGATCGGCGCCAGCCGGTTCAAGGGCGGCGCCGAGGATCACCTGACCCTGCTGGCGCCCGCCGGCGTCGCGGTCAACCGCGTGCTGCTGATCGGCTTGGGCACGGCGCCGAAGCTGGACGCCCTGACCGCGCAGGCGATCGGCGGCCGGCTGGTCGCCGCCTTCAACGCCGCCGGCGAGAAGGAAGCGACGGTGCTGATCGAAGCGATCCCCGGCGCGCCGCTCTCCGAGGCCGAGATCGCCGCCAACATCGCCTATGGCGCGCAGCTCCGCTCCTATCGGTTCGACAAGTACAAGACCAAGGAGAAGCCGGAGCACAAGCCGAGCCTGAAGAAGCTGACCATCGGCACGGCGGAAGCGCATGCGGCGAAGAAGGCCTATGACCCGCTGGAGAAGATCGGCGAAGGCATCTTCCTGACACGCGATCTGGTCTCCGAGCCGGCCAACATCATCTACCCGGAAACGCTCGCGGCCGAGGCGAAGACGCTCTCCGAGGTCGGCGTCGAGGTGAAGGTGCTGGGCGAGGCCGAGATGAAGAAGCTCGGCATGGGGGCGCTCCTGGGCGTCGGGCAAGGCAGCGACCGGGAATCGAAGCTGGTGGTGATGCGCTGGAACGGCGCCGACGATTCCAAGGCCAAGCCGATCGCCTTCGTCGGCAAGGGCGTCACCTTCGACACCGGCGGCATCTCGATCAAGCCGGCCGCCGGCATGGAAGACATGAAGTGGGACATGGCGGGATCGGGCACGGTGATCGGGCTGATGCGCGCGCTCGCCGCCCGCAAGGCCAAGGTCAACGCGGTCGGCGTGGTCGGCCTGGTCGAGAACATGCCGGGCAGCAATGCGCAGCGGCCGGGCGACATCGTCACCTCGATGTCCGGCCAGACCATCGAGGTCCTGAACACCGACGCGGAAGGCCGGCTCGTGCTGGCCGACGCGCTCTGGTACACCCAGGAGAACTTCAAGCCGGTTGCGATCGTCGATCTCGCGACCCTGACCGGCGCCATCATGGTGGCGCTGGGCCAGGTGCATGCGGGCCTGTTCTGCAACGACGACACGCTGAGCGATCGCCTGACCCAGGCCGGCAAGGATACCGGCGAGCTGCTGTGGCGCATGCCGCTGGGTGCCGCCTACGACAAGCTGATCGACAGCCCCGCCGCCGACATGAAGAACATCGGCGGACGCTACGGCGGCAGCATCACCGCGGCGCAGTTCATCCAGCGCTTCATCCAGAAGGGCACGCCCTGGGCGCATCTCGACATCGCCGGCATGGCCTGGTCGGACAAGGACACGCCGACCGTGCCGAAGGGTGCCACCGCTTACGGCGTGCGGCTGCTCGACCGGCTGGTCGCCGACCACTATGAGGACAAGTGACGCCAGGACGTGACTGAGGTCCGGTTCTATCATCTGCAACGGGCGCGGCTCGAGGAGGTCCTGCCGGTCATCCTCGAGCGCTGCCAGCAGCGGGCCGAGCGCGTCCTGGTGCTGGCCGGCTCGAACGACCGGGTGGAGGCGCTGGCGGCGTTGCTCTGGACCTACCGGCCGGACAGCTTCCTGCCCCACGGCACCGCGCGGGACGGCGAGGCCGCCCGCCAGCCGATCTACCTGGCCACCGCCGAGGGCGAGGAGAATCCCAACGGCGCATCGGTGCTGATCCTTTCCGACGGCGCCCGGCATCCCCGGGTCGGGGACTTCAAGCTGGTCTGTTCGCTGTTCGACGGCCATGACGAGGCGGCGGTCGCCGCCGCCCGGACCGACTGGCGCAGCTGCAAAGAGGCCGGCCACGCGGTCGTCTACTTCCAGCAGGGCGACAACGGCAAATGGCAGGAGACCGCCCGGGCCTGACCCGGAGGGCTTGAACCGGAGGTCGCGCTGGGGCGACCCACATCACATAACGGTGCGAGCTTCGGCGTTTTTGCTAGGAAATTCAGGGTGCTAACTGGACTTTAAGCCGGCCGGGCCATAGATTAGGCAGGTTAACGGTCCGGCTTCGTCCGCCGCGGGTAAGGGTCCATGACAGGCCATTTCTCTCCAGCCAGGGTGCGGCGCTTCGCCCGTCACAGCGACGGCGCGACCATGATCGAGTTCGCCCTGATCTTCCCGATCGTCCTGATGATCACCTTCGGGATCATGGAGATCAGCCTGTGCATGGCCAGCCTGGTGACCCTGGAGGGCGGCCTCAAGGAAGCCTCGCGCTACGGCATCACCTCGCAATCGACGGCGCCGCCGGACGTCAACAAGGTGCCGACCGCCTTCAAGGTCGGCAACGACAACCGGCTGATGACGATCGGCTATATCCTGAACCAGAACACGCTCGACCTGATCGACCTCAACGCGGCGACGATCACGACCCAGGTCTACAGCAGCTTCAGCGCGGTCAAGGACGGCGAGGCCTATACCGACCTCAACAGCAATGGCCAGTATGACAGCGGCGAGCCCTATTCCGACACCAACTGCAACAGCACCCGGGACGGGCCCGGTGCCTCCGGCACCGGCGTGGGCGCCTCCGGCAACATCGTGGTCTACACCGTGAACTACAATTGGAAGATCCTGACCCCGATCATCGGCCAGTGGCTCGGCAAGCCGGATCCCAGCAGCCCGGGCCGCTACATGATCCCGATGAGCTCCAGCATCGTGGTCAAGAACGAGCCCAATCTTTCCGGCAGCAGCTTCTGCAAGAGCTGAGCATGCGCCTGGCCAGTCGCTTCATCCCGAAGGCATTTGCGGCGCGGCTGCGCCGCTCCAGCGCCGGCGAAAGCTTCCTGCGCGACGAGAAGGGCGTCACCGCGATCGAGTTCGCGCTGGTGCTGCCGGTGGTGCTGCTGATCCTGCTCGGCTGCTTCGAGGTGCCGCGCTACGTCCTCATCGTGCAGAAGATCTCCCGCACCTCGTCCGGCGTCGCCGACCTGGTGGCGCAGGCCGACGAGCCGATGCAGAAGAACCAGATGACGGACATCTTCGCCGCCGCCAAGGTGATGATGCAGCCCTATGACGTCGTCACCAACGGCAAGATCTACGTGAGCTCGATCAACAACCCAAGCGGCG
This sequence comes from Dongia sp., assembly GCA_041913405.1. Taxonomy (GTDB): domain Bacteria; phylum Pseudomonadota; class Alphaproteobacteria; order Dongiales; family Dongiaceae; genus Dongia. The sequence goes on from JAYSFH010000064.1 coordinate 11,361, forward strand.
CCGGCGTCGCGCTGACCTGGCAGCGGAACAACGGCGGCACCGGCCCCGCCAGCAAGATCACCAACGGCTCCAGCATCCCCGCCACGCTCGCCCCCGGATCCAACGAGGAAGTGCTCGCAGCCGAGGTCTATTTCAACTACCAGCCGGTGCTGTCGACCCTGATCTACACGGGCTCGACGCTCTACCGGGTTTCCTACACCCGGCCGCGCAACAAGAACCTGATAACACCGCCACCGCTCTCCTGCACGCCCCCCGCCACCCAATGCTGAGCGCGCGGTAGCGGCCTTCGCCGCTGCCGGACGCTGCGCTCGCCACCGCCGCCGTCCCGCTGCGACGGCTGCGCTCGCACGCGACGTGCACGCCCGGTCCGCGTGCAAACGAAAACACCCGCCCGACTTCCGCCGGGCGGGTGTGTGTTGGGCCGCGCCGCGTTACTGGACGATGCGGAGCGCGGAGAGGCTGGCGGCGATCTGGTCGAACACCGTGGCGAGCGACGCGGTGTCGGGCGCGAAGTAGTAGTAGGGCGCCTGCGGCTGGGTCGCGACCGCCTTCAGCAGGGTCTTCAGGTCCTCGTTCGGCTCCACGTACTGGATCACGTAGATCTTCACCGCCGAGGGATCGAGCGGATTGGTGCCCTTGATCTTCGCGGCCAGCTGCAGCAGGCGGTTGTCGAGGTTGTTCTTCACGCTGGTGCCGTCGGGCATCGTGATGTTGCCCTTG
>JAYSFH010000065.1:0-8933 GCA_041913405.1 Dongia sp.
GCCGCATCGGTCGCCGGGCTGCTGATCACGACCAAGGTCCTGGTGTCCGAGAAGCCGGAGCGCAAGCCCGCCGGCATGGGCATGCCGGGCATGAGCGACGAGATGTGAAAAGAATGCCGCCCGCGCGGGGTGGGCGCGCGGGCGTCGGTCTGGCAACGATCAAGCGGCCTTGATCGCGATCTTCTTCTCCGGCTGCTGCGCCTCGGCCTTCTTCGGCAGCTTGACGCTGAGCACGCCCTTGTTGAACGCGGCCTCGATCTTGTCCGCGTCAACCGTCTCCGGAATCCGGAACGAGCGCTCGAAGGAGCCGAAGCTGCGTTCGTGCAGGTAGTAGTCCTTCTTCTTCTCCTCGGTCTCCTCCTGCTTGGTGCCCTTGATGGAGAGCGTTCCGTTGCTGAGGGTCACCTCGACATGCTTCTCGTCCATGCCAGGCAGATCGGCGGTGATCTCGAAGGCCTTGTCGGTCTCGGCGATATCGACCGCCGGCGCGGAGCCGAGGCCGAGCTCCCGACGCCAGAACGGCGCGACGTCGAAGGTGGCGCGCCGGAACGGTCCGCTCCAGAAGTCGACGTCGAAATCATCGATCAGGCGGTTCATCTCGCGGCGCAGCGCCTCGAACGGATGAACGGCGGCGCGCGGAGCGCCGGATTTGCCCTTGCCCTCGGATTTGACGGGCAGTTTTGTGCTCTCGGTCATCTCTCTCTCCTTTCAGCCGGGGGTTTGGGCCGGCACCGACCTTCGGCGTCGAGCCCACCCAACCGATGCAGCGTGAACCGATGGCGCGGGCTCGACTTTGACACCGATCAACGTTGCTCACCGCACCGAGTGCCATCGTCGCTGAAACGGGAGGGCGACTCATGGACTTGCTAGAGGGACTGCGCACGCGCCGCGCCTGCCGGGAGTTCACCGACCAGGCGGTCTCCAGACTGGACGTCGAGCGGCTGGTCGAGGCCGCCGTGCTGGCGCCGAGCGCCATGAACCGTCAGCCCTGGGCCTTCGCCGCCCTCCTCGGCACGCAGCGCCTGCGCGAGCTCTCGACCCAGGCGCAGAAAGCCGCGCTGCAGTTCCTGCTTGCCGACTCGCCGCTTCGGAGCCACGCACTGGATCCGCATTTCGAGCTGTTCCACGGCGCCGCCGCCCTGGTGGTCGTCTGCGCGACGGATGAGGAGAGCCAATCGTCCGAGGATTGCTGCCTGGCCGCGGAGAATCTGATGCTGGCGGCGCATGCGGCGGGATTGGGGTCATGCTGGATCGGCTTCGCCCGGCCCTGGCTCGCGCAGGACGAGGTCAAGCATCAGCTCGGCATCCCGGCCCTGCTGCATCCCGTGGCGCCGATCGTCATTGGCCGTCCGAAACTCCGCCCGGAGGGCCCGGTGCGGAATCCGGCGAAGATCATCTGGATCTAGCTTTACCGCACCGATCTACTGGATGCGCCAGACGTGGATCAGCGGCTTGGCGTCGTCGCCGAACAGCTCCTGCACATAGAGCAGCTGGTTGGCGCGATCGTAGGCCACGGCGCCGATGCGCTGCCGGCGCTGTGGGCCGCTGCCCACCCAGTCCACGACCGAAGGATCGGTGACCAGCCGCAGCGCGGCGTCGATCGGCACCGCAGCGTAAGGCTGCGGCTGGCTCGGCTTCATCTTGCCCGCGGCGACCTTGGCGAAGTCGTTCGGGTCATAGAAGATGAACTGCGCCTGATAAACGCCGGCCCACCAGCCGCGGACATAGTCGTGGCCCTCGCACTCGGTGAGCTCGCTTTGCGGGCAGAGGCTGCCGTCGGCGGCGTTGCGGCAGGCGGGGTACTGCCCGACCACCTCCTGGAAGACGCAGGGCCTGTCCGGCCCCGCCGGATTGACGAAGCCATACCAGTATTTCTTGCCGATTCCCTTGGTGCCGGCGAAGAGCACGGCGCTCTTGCCGGACTTGGTGGTGATCCAGGCGCCGCCGCCCCAGTCGTCCGGCATCTGGAAGTTCTTCATCGAGACCGCGGTCGATTCCGTCTCCCGCGAATTGGGATAGAGCAGCAGGGTCACGGCCTTCAAATGCGTGCCATCGGCGGCCGGCGTCCCCTGCTTGTCCATCCAGGGGCGATAGGCGAAGAGCGACGGCCCCAGGCCCGACCAGCCGCCCTCGCGGAACCGCCCGGTCGCCAACGGCATGCCGCCGACATGCTTGTCGGCCCAGTCCTGCGGAATCTCGAACACGTATTTGGTCACGCTGTAGAAGCTGGCGTCGTCGATGAACCAGGCGCCGCGGACGCTGCCGGGCGAGAGATCGGGATCGAACCAGGCATGGGTCGGCTTCGGCTCCTCCTCGACATGCTGGCCGAAGGTGACGTGGATCTTCGGCCCGGTCTCGGGCCGATCGAGATAAGCGAGGCCGACCGTCGGGATCTCCTGCCGTTGCACGAAGCGCCGCGCCAGCGTGTCGACAAAGCCGTTCAGCATCTTCGCGGTCTTCAGCGCCGCCAGGTCCTTGGACTTCACCGGCGCCGGGATCGCGACTTCCGCCAGCTGGTCGCCGTCCGGCACGTCGCCGACGATCCGTTCATGTCCGGTCATGATCAGCGAGCCCGGAAAGCCATCGCCGCCGCCGCTCGGGTCGCCCTTGGGATTGAAGGCCATGCCGTTGCCGCCGTAGTCGAACATCTGCGGCCGAGGCTTGCCGGTGTCGGGCAGGCGGAAGGCGCCGAGATAGGTGAAGTCACCGGCCTGCAGGCGCCCACCTTCCTGGGCCGGGGCCATTCCGCTCCAGACACAGGCCAGGGCCAGGCCGAGGCCGGCTTTCAGGATCATTCGCATCGGTTCATTCCCTCACGCCCGGGATGACAGTCTCGCCCCGCAGGCTAGACCGGGCGGAAGCGGCGCTGTTTGACCGGCGTCAAAGCGGCGGCCGTCGGCTTCGGCTTCCATGGGGGAAACGCGCTGATGGAGACGGCAATGACAGCGAACAACGAGCCGCGGGTGCAGCATCTGGAGCGCAAGGACATCGCACACCTGGTGGGCGAGCTCGAGGACGGCACCATCGCCGCGATCCTCGCCAGCGGAGCGACCTATGCCGAGATCGAGCAGGCCTTGAAGTGGCTCGGTGGCGGCCGGGAAGACCCGCGCCTGAACGCCGAGGGCCTCAGCCCCACCGCCGAGATGGTCTACGACATCCTCATCGCCGATCCCGCCTATGACGAGGGTGGGGACGCCGAATGATCCGGCACCTGGCGGGTCTCGCACTCGCGGCTTTGCTCGCAACGGGGTCGGGCGCGGCCTCGGCCGACGGCGACGCGAAGAGCGGCTTCTGGTTGGTGCGCCATTGGTGCGGCAGCTGCCATGGGCTCGGCACCGGGGTCGCGAGCGACGGCGCGCCGCCGCTGGAGACCATCGCGCGGCGGCCGAACCCGGAAGGCTGGATCAAGGCCTGGCTCGCCGATCCGCATCCGCCGATGCCGAACTTCAACCTCTCGCGCAGCGAGATCAACGACATCATCGCCTACCTCAGCGTCCTCAGCACGCGCTAGATCCGCCGCAGGCCAACGATGATCTTCAGGGATCGCATCGAGGCCGGTCGACTGCTCGCCGACCAGCTGGCGCCGCGGAAGTTGCAGGATCCGGTGGTGCTCGCCTTGCCCCGCGGCGGCGTGCCGGTCGGCCATGCCGTCGCCGAGCGGCTGAACGCGCCGCTCGACATCGTGCTGGTGCGCAAGATCGGTGTCCCCTGGCACCGTGAACTGGCCCTGGGTGCGATCGCCGACGGCGATCATCCCGAGCTGGTCGTCAACGCAGAGATCCAGGCCGAGCTCGGGGTGAGCGATACCACCCTGCAAGCCGAAGCCGCCAGACAGCGCGAAGAGATCGAGCGCCGGCGGCGGCTCTATCTCGGCGGGCGCGCCCCTCTAGAGGTCCGCGGCCGCACCGCCATCCTGGTGGATGACGGAATCGCCACCGGCGCCACCATGCGCGCCGCGCTGCGCGCCACCCGCCGGCGCCGGCCGGACTCGATCATCCTGGCGGTGCCGGTCGCACCGCCGGAGACGCTCGCCGCGCTGGCCGGCGAGGCCGACGATATCCTCTGCCTGCACCGGCCGGCCGACTTCGGCGGTGTCGGCCAGTTCTACCAGGACTTCGAACAGGTCGAGGATGCGACGGTCACCGCCCTGCTCGAAAGATCCAGTCACCAGCGCTAGACGGAAGTCATGAAGACGTCGCTGCCTGCACCAGGTCTTCAACGAACCCACTCTCTCGACGATCACACCCCGGCCTGGCTGACAACACAGACGCGCCGGAGTCGTCTGCGTTGTTCAAGTCGCTGAGAATGCTGACGAACTCCCTTCGCCGGCGGTCCGGGATTTTTTACTTGTCTGCGTCCTGTCTGCGTTGCGCGGTTCCCTGCGTGTCCTGTCTGCGTATGCGGCTCCGCGAGCTTGGCGTGATTCCGTCCGGGTCCTGTCCGGGTTGACCGTCTGCGTCGGGGTCCGGTCGGGGTCGACCGAACCGCTCAGCCCGCGCGGCATCGGCAACACCTTTACGGCCGCTGTCAAAATTTTAGAGCGAAAGGCCGGATCAAGCGCTTGAGGCCGCAGGCGAAACGCCGACGCGCGCGGGCGAAAGCGATTCTGCGCCGCGTAAAGGCCCTGTAAAGGTTCGCCTCGGGGCGCGCAGCGATCTACTCCGAGGGGCGGTTTTCACTACATCACTCACGATGTCAAACAGCGCACGCAGTATAGCAGGATCGGCGCCGTAAGTCTGGTGCGGTGGAGTCAGGTTACCTGCACGAATCCAACGCAGATCCGAATTCTTCGGGATCGGAATTCAGCCGAGACATCCCGCCGCTGATCGACAATGCCTACGCATCGAAGCGATGGTGCTCGCGGTGCCACTTCAAGAAGGCCGGGTGCGGACGCTCAAATGCGTGACCGGGCAACCGCGCATAACCGCTCTTGTTGATCAGACTGCGAACGCCTTCCACATCATTCACCTTTCGAGAGATCAAGACGCGCAAATCGTCCGCCAGGCTCAGCAAGCCCCGGTCAAACATCCAATGCACCGTGCCTGAAAGGGCGATTCCGTTGCTGATGATGTCGGGGCCGTTGTTCTCGACAGGTCGGATGTGTGCCGCAGCCACTTCCGCGCGGCCGCCTCCGTTGATCAGCTTCAAGCCACTGATGGCACAGGTCTCCGAATAGGCGCGCAGCACAACCTCCCGGAACACACGGTCGCGCACGATCCGGGAGATCATGAAGCTCTGTCGATCGCGGATCTGCTCGAAGGTAAACGGCATCTGTGCTTCGCCGAGACCCTGCGGCGGCTCGCCGATGCGCGGCAACAAGGCTTCACTTTCTGCAAGACCAAGATTTACGATGCGACTGAAGTCGGCCGACGAGATCGGACGAACGGCCGACTGCGCGCGTCCCGATATCCGTCCTTGTTCGTTCAGCACGCCCTGCTCTGCAACGCCGTCGGGGCCGCTGAACGGCACCGGCCGGGCGAAGTCGAGATAGCTGCCGGCTTCGATGATCGCCAGGTACATGCCGTCGGCCGACGGATCCGGAATGATGCTGCCTACTTTCGCCACCGCGAAATAGCCCCGCGTGCCGGGCACCTTTCGCGGCTCGTAGTAGACGATCCAATCGCCCAGGCAGGGTCGAACGCGACTCAGGTACTGCCGCGGAAACTGGTACCGCTCGGCAGGGCTGTCGTCATAGATCGAGTCTGAACGATGGACAAAGACCCCATACCCCATAGGGCGCATCTAACCCGAGTTGGGGGTCGCCGCCAAATCCACCGAAGCGCTGCGCGGCAGGTGGATCTGGATGCTGAAAGAGCTGGGTGTTGGAAAAAGAGAATGGCGCGCCCGAAGAGATTCGAACTCCTAACCTTCTGATCCGTAGTCAGATGCTCTATCCAATTGAGCTACGGGCGCGTCTTGGTGGCGGGCCGGGGAAGATTTGGACCGCCGCTGCTGCGATCGCCCTCCTCAAGAACGGCGGGCCGGTCGCGCGGTGGCGGAACCTAAACAAACACCCCCGGCATGGCAAGTCTTAAACCCGGGGCGGATTGCCGCCCCGGGGACCGTGGTTTCGGGGGGAGACAATCGCCGGGAAAGGATCATTGCGGGGCACCCCCACCCAACCTCCCCCGAAGACGGGGGAGGGGAAGGGAGAATGGGGAGGGAAGAAGGATGCAGCCTTCGGAACCCCCATCCCCGCCCCTTTCCCCCCGTGTTCCCGGGGCCACGGCCGCTTGCAGAATGGTCACAGTCAAAGGGAATCCAGCTTGAGGGTCATTTGGGCGCCTTATAAGATGAGATACTGCCGTTGCGGCATGAGGGGATCGCCGGTTCGGGACATGGGATGCACTTCGCACGAACCGGCTTATGCCGGTAAAGCAGTTGATTCTTATAAGAAAAACTGCAAAGTACGGGCAAACAGGATGGGTGGGCGGCTTGTCCCGGCCGCATTAAGGGGTTCTGACAAGTCATGATGGGATTCGGGAAGCTCGCGGTCCTTACCGCCGCCCTGGGGTTGCTGGGCGGCTGCGAGGTCGCTGACAACGCGGTGAAACCTTCGATCACCGGCACGCCGCCGGGCGGGGCCGAGGCTTCGGCCTCGATGCCGGCGCCGAACGCGCCGGTCGGGGTGATTCGCAACCCGGACGGGTCGGTCACCGTCCCGCCGCTCGACAATTCGCAGCCCGACCAGCCCACCGGCACCGCGGTCGGCCAGAAGGTGACCGAGCTCAAGTCGGATCTGGCGCGGCTCCAGGACACGCTGAAGGCGCAGACCGCGCGCCAGCAGGCGCTGCACGGCGACATCGAGGCGAACGCCGCCGCCTACCAGGCGATCACCGGCGCCATCGCCGGCAAGCTGCAGGTCGGCACCACCCCGGGCAACCCGGGCATCGTCCAGGCCTGGCAGCAGGCGCAGCAGAACCTGAACGCGGTCGAGACCGATATCGGCCAGATGAATGCGCTCTCCAACGAGGTCGCCGGGAACGCCGCCTACGTGGCCTTCCTGCAGGACTCGGTCCGCGCGGCCTTCGGCGTATCCGGCGCGGTCGATGAGGACCACCGCCAGCTCCGCCGGCTCCAGGACCAGGTCGCCCAGACCAACGTGGACGTGGACCGGCTCCTCAGCCTGATCTCCTCCGACGTCGCAAGGCAGAACGAATATCTCGCGACCGAGCGCAGCAACCTGACCGCGCTCGCCAGCGGCGTCAGCAAGGGCGACTTCTACGGCACGACCTTGGCCAGCAACACCGTGCCGGCCCCGGCCCAGCCGACCCTGCCGCCGGGTGCGGGTGCCGCCACCGGCCGCCCGCTGGTCACCATCCGCTTCGACCGGCCGAACGTGAATTACGAGCAGGCGCTCTACCAGGCGACCCGCAAGGCCCTGGAAGTCCGCCCCAACGCCGCCTTCGACGTGGTCGGCGTGGCGCCCGCCAGCGGCGCCGCCGCCCAGCAGGCGTTGAACGGCGACATCGCCCGCAACAATGCCGACCGGGTGGTCCGCGCGCTGCTCGGCATGGGCCTGCCGGCCGACCGGGTCAGCTCCGGCCAGACCAACGACCCCGGCATCCAGTCGAACGAGGTGCGGATCTACGTCCGCTAAGCGTTCCGGCCGCGAAGCCTGCAAACGGCGCTTTCCGGGAAACCGGGAAGCGCCGTTTTCGCTTCTTGGCCGGCGACGTGATCCGGCGCAGGCTCCGCTGCGTAGAGATCATCGTCATGCTGCCGGAAGGGGGTGTCCGATGCTCATCCAGTCCGCTTGCCGCGTATTCCTGCTGGCCTTCCTGATCGCCCTGCCGGGCCTGGGCGTCTTCAATCCCAGCCGGGCGGAGGATGCGCCCTCCACCCTGGAGGCGCCCGACCAGCAAGCGATCCGCCAGGTGATCCAGTCGCAGCTCGACGCCTTCCAGCGCGACGACGCCGCGGCCGCCTATTCCTACGCGACGCCGATGATCCGCGAGAAATTCGGCGATGCCCGCAACTTCATGCAGATGGTGAAGCAGGGCTACACGCCGGTCTATCGCCCGAAATCGGTCGCCTTCGACAAGCTGGTCGATACCGAATACGGCCCGGACCAGGTCTTGCGCCTGATCGGCCCGGACGGCCGCGCCTATACCGCGCACTACATGATGCAGAAGCAGACCGACGGGACCTGGATGATCAACGGCTGCTATCTGACGCGCGCGGAGGATGAGAGCGTCTAAGGGCCGCGGATCTCCCACTCGTTCGTCATCGTCATCCCAAGGCCAAGCCTTGGCATGACGGCGGAGTTATGGTCAGGCGCTGGAGATCGGCTAGATCTCGACCCGCGCGCCGAGTTCGATGATGCGGCCCGCCGGCAGGCGGAAGTAATCCGACGCACTGGTCTCGTTGTGCGAGAGCAGGATGAACAGCCAGCGCCGCCAGGCGGACATCTGCGAGCGGGCATGCGCGACGATGCGCTCGCGGCCGAGGAAGAACGAGACCTGCTGCGGGTCGAGATCGAGGCCGAAGCGCTTCGCGCCCCGGAGCGCCACCATGATGTCCGGCGTCTCGTAGAAACCGAAGCGGCAGATCAGGCGATAGAAGCCGCGGCCCAGATCCTTCACAGTGACCTTCTCGACGTCGGGCACCACCGGAACCTCTTCGGTGAGGACGCTGGTCAGGATCACGCGCTGATGCAGGACCTGGTTGTGCCGCATGTTGTGGAGCAGCGAGAACGGCACCCGCTGCGGATCGCCTGTCAGGAACATGCCGGTGCCCGGCACCCGCGACAGATGCCGCTCGGAGAGCGCGGCGAGGAACTCGTCCTCGGTCAGCGCGGATTGCCCCTGGCGGCGCGCCAGCAGGGTGAAAACCGCCACGCGATCGCCGTCATCGGCGACGGTGCCATGACGGCCGGCATGGCCTTCGAGGCGCTCAACCACGCTGGCGTGGAAGACTGTAAGTTGCTGGTG
>JAYSFH010000065.1:8943-10675 GCA_041913405.1 Dongia sp.
GCGCGCCAGCAGGGCGCGGCCCGCCATCCAGGTCGAGAACACGAAGAAGATCGCGGCGCCGATCACCAGCGGGAACCAGCCGCCGGAGCCGACCTTCAGGAGGCTCGCGGTGAAGAAGGCGAGCTCGACGATGATGATGCCGCCGAAGATCAGGCCGGCCTTGGTCTTGCTCCAGCCCCAGTGCTTCTGCACCACCATGTAGCCGACGATGGTGTCGATCATCATCGTGCCGGTGACGGCGATGCCGTAGGCGCTGGCGAGGCCGCTCGAGGACTGGAAGCCGAGGATCAGCATGCAGACGCAGACCATCAGGATCCAGTTCATCTGCGGCACGTAGATCTGCCCGACCTGGTGCTCGGAAGTATGCTCGACCCAGAAGCGCGGCGAGACGCCGAGCCGCATCGCCTGCCAGACCAGCGAGAAGGCGCCGGTGATCACCGCCTGGCTGGCAATGATGGTGGCGCAGGTCGCGAGCGCGATCAGCGGATAGAGGAACCAGTCCGGCGCCAGCAGGTAGAACGGGTTCGACGCGGCGGAGGGATCGCTCAAGACCAGGGCGCCCTGGCCGAAGTAGTTCAGGGTCAGCGCCGGCAACACCAGGCTGAACCAGGAGAACTGGATCGGCTTGCGGCCGAAATGTCCGAGATCGGCGTAGAGCGCCTCCGCGCCGGTGATCGCCAGCAGCACCGAGCCCAGGACCGGGAAAGCGACGGTCGCATGCTCGATCAGGAAGCGGATGCCGTACCAGGGGTTGATCGCCAGCAGCACTTCCGGGTTGTTGACGATGCCGGAGATCCCCAGCACCGCCAGGGTGGTGAACCACAGACACATGATCGGGCCGAACAGGTTGCCGACGCTCCCCGTGCCGCGGCTCTGCACCAGGAACAGCCCGACCACGATGACCAGGGTGATCGGCACGACGTAATGCGAGAGGCCGGGCTGCGCGACCGCGATGCCTTCCACGGCGGAGAGCACCGAAATCGCCGGCGTGATCATGCCGTCGCCGATGAACAGCGCCGCGCCGATCATGCCGAGGACGAACAGCAGCTTGCGCCGGCCCATGTTGCGGGCGCGCTGCAGAGCGAGCGCGATCAGCGCAAGCATGCCGCCCTGCCCCTGGTTGTCGGCGCGCAGGATCAGCAGCGCATACTTCCCGCTGACGATGATCATCACGCTCCAGAACACCAGCGAGAGCACGCCGAACACGGTGATCTCGTCGACCGGAATGCCGGTCGCGTGGTGGAAGCATTCGCGGAAGGTGTAGAGCGGGCTGGTGCCGATGTCGCCGTAGACGACGCCGAGCGCGCCGATGGCGAGCTTCCAGGCGGCGGGCGAGATCTCGCTGCCGGGCTCGCCCGCAGGGGCGGCCGTGCCGCCTTCCGGATTGGGTTCAGTGGTCATGAAAGCGGCGCCTGCACCGCGACGCGCGCGGCGCTCAGAATCAATCGGTCTTGGATCATGCTTTGCTCGACGTGGAGCGCCTCGCTGATTCGGCCCTTCCCCAGGGCCGGATAGCGGCGCATCCTGGCACCAAGCCCGGACCGCCGCAATGATTGAAATCGGCCTTGTCGCCCGTCAATTCGGCGTTGCCGCTGCGGGGAGGTTCCGCTAATGATCGCCGCCGAACCGTCTTCAAGCCCGCTGGGGGAGCTCTCATGGTCAGTCCGCAGAAGACCTTCCCGGTCTCCTGGGAAGAGTTGCATCGCACCGCCAAGGCGCTGGCCTGGCGCCT
>JAYSFH010000065.1:10685-12039 GCA_041913405.1 Dongia sp.
AGGGCATCGTCGCGATCACCCGCGGCGGCCTGGTGCCGGCGGCGATCATCGCCCGCGAGCTCGACGTCCGCCTGATCGACACCGTCTGCATCACCTCCTACAGCGAGGAGGACCGCGCCGGCGGCACCGCCGGCGTGCACCAGGCGGGCGAGCTGAAGCTCTTGAAAGGCGACGGCGCTAAGATGTGGGGCGACGGCACCGGCTGGCTGATCATCGACGACCTGGTCGATACCGGCCGCACAGCCAAGTATGTCCGCGAGCTGATGCCGAAGGCGCATTTCGCCACCGTCTATGCCAAACCCGCCGGCCGGCCGCTGGTCGATACCTTCGTCACCGAAGTCTCCCAGGACACCTGGATCTATTTTCCCTGGGACATCGAGCCGCAATTCATCCAGCCGATCGCCAAGCAGCATCGCTCCTGAGCTCATAACCCCTCTTGGACTCATAGGACCGGCCAATTGTCGATCAGCCTCGTCCGGCCGAGATGGGCGGCGGCGAACAGGCGCGCGCCCGCGCGCGCCGCGGGCAAGGGTTGAAGTGTCTCGCTGTCGCAAAGTTCCACATAGTCGATCGGGTTGAAGCCGGCCGCGCGCAACGCCGCGCGGGTCTTCTCCAGGATCGGCGCCGCGGCGCCGCCCGCCTGCAATTCCGTCACCGCATCCTTGAGCGCAGCAGGCAGCATCGCTGCCGCGATCCGCTCCTTCTCGCTGAGATAGCGGTTGCGCGAGGACATGGCGAGGCCGTCCTCGTCGCGCACCGTCGGCACCGCCAGGATCTCGATCGGCAGATCGAGGTCGCGGGTCAGGCGCCGGATCACCTGCAACTGCTGGAAGTCCTTCTCGCCGAAACAGGCGACGTCGGGCTGCGCCTGGTTGAAGAGCTTGGTGACCACGGTGGCGACGCCCTCGAAATGCCCAGGCCGCGCCGGACCGTCGAGATATTGCGTGAGGCCGGAGACCTTGACGCCGGTGGAGAAATTCTTCGGATACATCTCGGCCACGTTGGGCGCGAAGACGAGATCGGCGCCGGTCGCCGCCAGCAGGTTGAGATCGGTCGCAGGGCCAGCGTCGCCGGTCGTCGCGCGGACGATCTTTTCCAGTTCCTCGATCGTGTCGAGCGAGAAGGTGCGCACCCCATGCGTCCAATAGGCTTCGGAAATCGCTTCCTCCGCCTTTACCGGATGCATGAAACACAGGACCGCGTCCGGAATCGTCCGGGCGACCAGACGCACTTCAGCGATCGACGCGACGTCAAAATGCGTCACACCGCTGTCGTTCAGCACCCGCAGCAGATCGGGCGACGGGTTCGCCTTGACCGCGTAGAGCGTCTTGCCCGGAAAGTTTTCGACAAAATA
>JAYSFH010000066.1:0-1049 GCA_041913405.1 Dongia sp.
GGTTCTCGTAGGTCCAGGTGGTCTTCAGGTCCTTGATCGCGGCGTCGTAGTTGAAGTCCTCCTTATGCGCAGTCGGGCCGCCGACCACGCCGTAGAGGTTCGGGCCGACCTTGTTCTGCTCGCCCTGGCCGAAGGTGTGGCAGGCCGCGCACTTCGCCGCCGTCTTCTCGCCGGCCGCGACGTCGGCGCTGGCCAACAAGCCGCTGATCGGCTCGACCGCGGTCGGCTTCGCGCCGGTCGGGGCCGCGGCTTCGCCGCCGGCCGCATGCTCTCCGCCGCCTTCATGGCCGCCCTCGAAGATCATGTTGGCGATCAGTCCGCTGCTCAGCGTCAGCATGCCGCCCACCAGAATGGCGGCGGCGATCTTGTTGGCTTCCAAAGACATGCAGGCAACCCCTCGTGGCAGGACCGGGGCACCGGTTTCGACGAACCGGGCCCGGCAATCGGCGCGGAATTTAGCGAGTTCCGCCCGCCCTGTCCAACAGCCCGTCACAGGGGTAAACGCAATAGCCGCCAAGTATTTCCCCGGGCATTTCCCCCCCGGCTTTCCGGCTGGCCTTTACCTTTCGAGCGGCATAATGTCGCGGGCCTTTCGATCCAAAAGCCGAGATGATCCGCCCGATGAACCCGGTGGTCCTGATCCCCGCCCGCCTCGCTTCGACGCGCTTGCCCGACAAGCCCCTGGCCGACATCGCGGGCAAGCCGATGATCGTCCATGTCTGGAGCCGCGCCAGGGAGGCCGGGGTCGGCCCGGTCTATGTCGCCGCCGCCGAGCCCGAGATCTGCGAAGCGGTGAAGGCGGCGGGCGGCGAGGCGGTGTTGACCCGTCCTGACCATCCCTCCGGTTCGGACCGGATTTTCGAGGCCCTGGGCAAGATCGATCCGGAGAAGCGCTTCGACGTGATCGTCAACGTCCAGGGCGATCTCCCGACCCTGGACCCCAAGATCGTCCGCCGCGCCCTGGAGCCGCTGGTCAACCCGGCGGTCGATATCGCCACCCTCTGCGTCGAGATCACGCGCGAGGCCGAGCGCAACGACCCCAACGTGGT
>JAYSFH010000066.1:1059-12024 GCA_041913405.1 Dongia sp.
TTTAATTGCCTGGGACGCCGGGACGTGGCTGGCCCCCCCCCCCCCCCCAACGACCCCAACGTGGTGAAGGCGGTGGCCGCGCTGGCGCCGAACGAGGGCCGCTCGATCGCCCGGGCGCTCTATTTCAGCCGCGCCACCGTGCCGGCGAATGCCGGGCCGCATTATCATCATGTCGGCCTCTACGCCTATCGCCGCGCCGCCCTGGAGCGCTTCGTATCGCTGCCTCCCGGCCTCCTCGAACAGCGCGAGAAGCTGGAGCAGCTGCGTGCGCTCGAAGCTGGCATGCGGATCGACGTTGCGCTCGTTGACACTGTTCCGCTCGGTGTCGATACTCCGGCCGAACTCGAGCGCGCCCGCGCCGCGCTCGCCTCCTGAACGAGAAAAGATCCGTGACCGCGAACAACGTCATCGCCTTCCAGGGCCGGCCCGGCGCCTACTCGAATCTCGCCTGCCGTGGCGCCTATCCCGAGATGCAGACGCTGCCCTGCGAATCCTTCGAGGACATGTTCGCGGCGGTCCGCGACGGCAAGGCCGCGCTGGCGATGGTCCCGATCGAGAACTCGGTCGCCGGCCGCGTCGCCGACATCCATCACCTGATGCCGGAATCCGGTCTCCACATCATCGCCGAGAAGTTCCAGCGGGTGAATCACCAGCTGATGGCGGTGAAGGGTGCGAGCCTGAAGGACCTGAAGACCGTGCGCAGCCATGTCCAGGCGCTGGCGCAATGCCGCAACACTTTGCGCAATATGAACCTGACGCCGATCATCCGCCCCGACACCGCCGGCTCGGCGGCGGAGATCGCGGAGCTCGGCGACAAGTCGATCGGCGCCGTCGCCTCGTCGCTGGCGGCGGAGATCTACGGGCTCGATATCCTGAAGGCCGATATGGAGGATGCCGAGCACAACACCACGCGTTTCGTCGTGATGTCGCGTGAGCCGATCGATCCGGATCCGGCCAAGGGCACGGTCGTCACCAGCTTCGTCTTCAAGGTGCGCTCGGTGCCGGCCGCGCTCTACAAGGCCCTGGGCGGCTTCGCCACCAACGGGATCAACATTACCAAGCTCGAGAGCTACATCCTGGACGGCGCCTTCACCAACGCGCAGTTCTACGCCGATATCGAGGGCCATCCCGACCAGCGCTCGGTGAAGCTGGCGCTGGAAGAGCTCTCGTTCTTCTCCCGCGAAGTCCGCATCCTCGGCGTCTATCCCGCCGACCCCTTCCGGCATAACCCGAAATAATCGCGTCTGTGGCACCCCCACCCATCCTCCCCCGAAGCCCGTCGGCGAAGGCCGACATGCGTCGGTGGGGAGGGGTTTCTTGGCGCGGCGCCAGCCTTCTTCCTCCCCCGTCTTCGGGGGAGGTGAGGAGGGGGTGCCCCGCAATGACTCTCTACCGCCCGTTCACTTCGTAGATCCGGTAATGCGGCGAGAGATCGAGCGGCAGCTCGATGCGGGTGAGCCAGCTTGGCACATGCGCGCGGCCGAGATCGGCGTAGAAGTTGAAGTGGTCGGGCGTGTAGAGCCGCGGTATCACCACGTCGATGCAGCGGATCACCAGCGAGACCTGGCGCTTCTCCAGGATTGCCCGCGCGGTCTCGCCGCCTTGATCGCGCATTGCGTCCGCGGTGTCGAAGATCGCCTGCGGATTGCGGTGATACGGCCCGGCGACGAAGCGATAGGGCGTGCGGAAGGCAAGCTCCGGCGCATAGGAGATGTCGTCGGTCATCACGATCGGCGCGCCGCCGTCGGCCGGCCACTTGCCGGGCCGCGCGCTGTTCAGCCATTCCGCCAGCATCGGCGTCGGGCAGCCGCCGCCCGATGGTCCCGAGGGCAAGAGCTGCGCGGTGAACAGCGGTCCGCAGGTCAGCCCGACCGCGACCAGCACCAGGACCGGCGTGCGCAGCAGGCGTGACTTCCCGATGAGCTTCCGCTCGGCGAGAAAAAAGAATCCGGCGCAAATGATCGCGACGGTCGGCGCCAGCTCGACGCCGAGCCTGGCATGCATCAGCGCGCCGATCAGCATGAAGCCGAAGGCCATGGTCAACAGCAGCGCCGACCAGCGGTTGGTGCCATGGCTCTGCCGGTTCCAGGCCCGGAAGGCGAAGGGCAGCAGCACGATCGCCGTCACCGACTGTCCGACCAGCGG
Organism: Dongia sp.; assembly: GCA_041913405.1. GTDB lineage: Bacteria > Pseudomonadota > Alphaproteobacteria > Dongiales > Dongiaceae > Dongia. The sequence continues at coordinate 3,205 of JAYSFH010000066.1, forward strand.
CAGGAAGTTGCGCAGCCGGTCGATGCCGGTCGGCCAAAGCGGCTGCATCTCGTTGACGGTGTCGAGAAAGTCGGCTTTGAGCCGCGGATCGACGCTCAACGGCCCGAACAGCAGGTCCGGATAGAGCAGCAGCAGCACCGCGAGGCCGATTGCACCCAAGCCCGCCCCGGCGAGCGCGCGCAGCAGCACGCCGCCGCGCACCCGTTGCGCCAGCAGGAACACCGCCGCCCAGAGCAAGGGCAGGACCAGATAGGGGATCGAGACCTTGTCGTATTCCGGCCTCAGCCAACGCGACGGCGGATGCTCGATCGGGATCGAAACCAGGATGACGGCGGCCATCGCCAGCGAGAAGGCGGCGCCGATCGGCGCCCAGTCGCGCTCGGCTTCGCCTGTGAGCCGGTGCTTGTCGAGCGGTGCGTCGAGCCAGAACAGGCCGAGGGTCACGATGACCGGCACGATCGGCACCATCATCTCCGGGCTGACCCAGACGCCGAACCCGGCATAGAGTCCCGCGATCGCCGCCCAGCGGCGTTGATTCTCCGGTGCGTTTCCCGCCAGCGCCGCGCGCAGCATCGCACCCAGCATCAAGGTGGTGAGCAGCAGCAGCAGGGTGTGATGGTCGGGGCGGCCGAACATGCCGTAGCCGAAGGCTGCGGCGTTGGTCAGCAGGATCACCGAAGCGAAGCGATAGCCGGGCTTCGGCCAGAGCGGCTTGGCGGCCCAGGCTGCGGCGAAGCAGGCGAGGATGTGGCAGGCGGTGGAGAAACCGGCGCCGATCCAATAGACCGCGCGATCGACCGGCGCGCCGAACAGATGGGCGAAGAGGGCGGGCAGCAGGATCAGGACATCGACCGGCCGGGTCCAGTGCAGCGACAGGCCTTCCGGCGCGCCGAGCTTGGCGGTCACGGTGTCGTACCAGCCGCCGCCGTTGTAGAGATCCATGATGCGCAGCACGCGCATGTAGCTGTCGGTGTCGCCGAGCCCGTGCTCGCGCAAGACCACGCCGTTCTTGTAGGCGAAGAAGAGATGCTCGGCGACGGCGAAGGCCAGGAACAGGCCGACCAACAGCCAGCCGACCGCGCGGGAGGACGGTGCCTGCTGCGGTTCCGCTTCGGTCACGGCCGCGCCTTTCGCTCGAAGACCAGGGTTTTCGAGGTCCAGAAGTTGATCGCCATTCCGGCGAGCGAGCCCAGGGCGACGCCGATCACCGGCTGGCGCGCGACCGGCTCCAGGAAGGCGATCGCTGCCGCATAGGTTCCGTAGTTCACCAGGCCCCCGATCACCATCAAGCCGAGATAGGCCAGCCATTCGCCCGCTGGATGCGTGTCGGAAGGACTGTCGCGGCGAAAGGTGAAGGATCGGTTGAGAATCCAGGTCGCGGTCGCGGCGGCGAGGAAGGAGGCCACGCGGCCGCTGTAAGGGTCGAGGCCGAGCGCCAGCATCCCGGTGAGAACGCCCGCATCGACCAGGAAGCCGATGCCGCCGACAATGCCGAAGCGCAGCATCTGTCCCGGAAGGTGGGCGCGCGGCATGTCAGAATTTCAGCCGCAGCCAGTCTTCGATCAGCCGCCGCGAGATCGAATCCTTGCGCGGCAGCTTGAAGGTCTCGTCTTCCGGCGAGTTCAGCAGGTCCTGGCGCGTCATCCAGCGCGCAGATTCGAGTTCGTCCTGGTCGACTTTGAACTGGTCGTTGGTCGCCTCGGCGCTGAAGCCGAGCATCAGCGAAGACGGAAACGGCCAGGGCTGGGAGCTGAAATACTTGATCCGGGTGAGTCGCAGCCCGACTTCTTCGTAGACTTCGCGGGCGACGGCGTCTTCCAGGCTCTCGCCCGGCTCGACGAAGCCGGCCAGGACCGAATGCATGCCCTGGGGCCAGACCGCCTGGCGCGCCATCAGGATCTTGTCGCCATGGGTGATGCGCATGATGACGGCGGGGTCGGTGCGCGGAAACTGCACCGCGCTGCAGTCCGGGTTGGTGCATTGCCGCTGGTGCCCGGCGGATTTGGGCTCGGTCGGCGATCCGCAGACGCCGCAGAACTTGTGCCGGTCGTGCCAGTAGGTCAGCCCCCGGGCATAGGCGAGCAGCGCCCCCTCGCGTTGCGGCATCAGCGCGCCGACCGCCCTGAGGTCGACCGCATGGCCGAGCGCCAGGGCCTCGGTTTCGTCGAGATGGGAGATATCGATCAGGAAATGGGCGGTTTCCTGCTCGGTGCCGAGCAGCACCACGTTCCGGGCCGCTTCGATGAACGCGGCGCGCAGCCCGGGGTCGAGGACCAGCGCCCGGGGTGCCTCCGGATCGGAGACGTAATTCCGCAGTCGCCATATGGGATATAGCCGGGAGGCCGGATCTGCCAGCTTTTCCCGGATCCAGGCCACGTCCTCGCGGCGCTCCACCGCCCGGTTGAATTCTCCGGTGGCGTAGAAATTGACACGTCTAGCCATTACATTGAGGGCTGTTTTGAGAACAGTCTGAGTACGTTCATGCGTGAAGCGCCATCATGGTGACCGAATCGACCCGGCGGCAAGCCTCATTCTCGCCCCTCCTGAATCCGAAGGGGTGGATTGCGCGTGCGGCGGGTGCCGTCCTGTTGAGCCTGTTGCTGTCGTTTCCGGTTGGCCGGGCCGCTCTGGCCGACGGCGCACCCACCGGCATCTTCATCTACACCATCATTCGAGAAGGCGAGCCGGTCGGGCAGCAGCGCATGGAGTTCGTCAATGACGGCGAGCGGCTGCGCGTGCTGAGCCACATGGAACTCAGCGTGACTCTGCTCGGCATGACTCTCTATGCCTTCAACCAGCAGGTCGAGGAAGTGCATCAGGACGGCAAGATCACCTCTTTGATCTCGGAAGCCGACGACGACGGCAAGGATCGCAAGGTCAGCCTCTCCTTGCAGGGCGATCTGCTGAAGGGCGAATACAACGGCGGCGCCCGCGCGGTCGAGCCGACCCTGGTGACGAGCCTGTTCTGGCAGAAGCCCGCGCTGGGCCAGACCCAGGTGCTCGACACGGTGCGCGGCAAGGTCCGGGACGTCACGGTGAAGGATCTCGGCGTCGAGACGCTCAGCCTTCCGGTCGGCCGGATCGAGACGCATCATTACCAGATGACCGGCGAATGGAAGCGCGACCTCTGGTACGACGCTAACGGCATCCTGGTGGCGGGGCAGCGCAGCGACTCCCCCGACGGCAGCGTCGTGCGGCTGGAATTGCAGCAGCGGCCGTAGCAGCGGAAATTCATGCAGAAATCGCTCGCCCTCCTGGCCGCCTGCGGCCTGCTGCTGTTGAGCGCCCCAATCTGCGCCGCGCAGGAAGCGGGCGCGGCCGAGGACGTGCCGGCCTGGCCCGGCCGCCTCGGCGCATACGTCTTCGAAGTGACCCGGGACGGCGATCCGATCGGCACCCAGACGGTCACGCTGAAGCAGGACGGCGACAAGCTCACCGTCACCACCGAGAGCGCGATCGCGGTCCGGATGCTGGGCATCACCGTTTACCGCATGCATCAGGTCCTGACCGACGTCTACCAGGGCAATCGCCTGATCGAGGTCGTGGCGGAAACCAAGGATCCCGACGGCTTGCGCGCGGGCAAGCTCACCCGCGAGGGCGATCGCTGGACCGGAAAGATCGGCAAGCAGCGCCGCGATTTCGAATGCAGCTGCGCGGTCAGCAGCACGATGTTCCAGATGACCGTCCTCAAGGGCGCGAAGATGATCGAGGCCTCGCCGCTGGAGCTTCGCTCCATCAGCATCGAGGACAAGGGGATCGAGACCCTGGATCTTCCGGAAGGCAGGGTCGCGACGCGTCACTTCGCGGTCACGGGCGAGATCGAGCGCGAGGTCTGGTACGACCCCGCCGGCAACCTGGTCTCGGCGCGGCAGCGCGGCAGCGACGGTTCCCTGATCCAGCAGAACCTGCTCAGCGATCCGCAGGCCAGCCGCGAGGCCGCTTCCGAGGTCGGCGACTAGCCCTCTTTCCGGGACGGAATGGCCGCAATCCTGGGACTGTCCCAGGGGTTGCTATTGTTCTTCCGATCGCCGATATAGTGCCCCGGGAGGTTGGCGATGGACGGGCGTCTCGCCAACCCGGTCAGGTCCGGAAGGAAGCAGCCGTAACGAGTTTCCGCTCGGGTCGTTGTCCAGCCTCCCACCTCTCCTCATACATTGTAAGCCACTGACTCCACGCGACTATCCGCGCGCTTCCCTTGTGCTCCGGGATTCGCTACCAAGGGCTCATGCCCAATGACGGTGCGCCTCGCGAGTCTGCGTCAGCCTCTGCCCCCTACCGGGTGCTGGCGCGCAAATACCGGCCGAGCGACTTCGCCGGCCTGATCGGCCAGGAGGCGCTGGTGCGCACCCTGACCAACGCGATCGCGCAGGGGCGGCTCGCGCATGCCTTCATGCTGACCGGCGTGCGCGGCGTCGGCAAGACCACCACCGCCCGCATCCTGGCGCGCGCCTTCAACTGCATCGGCCCCGACGGCAAGGGCGGACCGACCGCCAGCCCCTGCGGCCAGTGCGAGCATTGCACCGCCATCGCCGAGGACCGTCATGTCGATGTCATCGAGATGGATGCGGCAAGCCGCACCGGCGTCAACGACATCCGCGAATTGATCGAAGGCGTGCGCTATCGCCCGGTCAGCGCGCGGTTCAAGATCTACATCATCGACGAAGTCCACATGCTCTCGTCCAGCGCCTTCAACGCGCTGCTGAAGACCCTGGAAGAGCCGCCCGAGCATGTGAAATTCATCTTCGCCACCACCGAGATCCGCAAGGTGCCGGTGACGGTGCTCTCGCGCTGCCAGCGCTTCGACCTCCGCCGCATCGAGGCCGACAAGCTGGCGCAGCATCTGGGCTCGATCGCGGCCTCCGAGGGCGCCAGGCTCGCCTCGACCGCGTTGGCTCTCATTGCCCGTGCCGCCGACGGCTCGGCACGCGACGGCCTCTCGCTGCTGGACCAGGCGATCACTCTCGCCGAACCGGGCCAGGAGGTGAGCGAAGAGCAGGTTCGCGCCATGCTCGGCATCGCCGACCGCACCCAGCTCTTCGAGCTCTATGAATCGGTGATGGCCGGCAAAGCGGCCGAAGCGCTGGGCCAGCTCCGCCGCATGTACGAGGCCGGCGCCGACCCGATCGTCGTGCTGCAGGACCTGCTCGACCTGACGCACTGGCTGACCCGCTGCAAGCTGACACCGGACGTGCTGAACCAGCCGGCGGTGCCCGAAGCCGAGCGCAAGCGCGGCGGCGCGCTGGCCAAGGATCTCTCGCTCCCGGTTCTGGCGCGGACCTGGCAGATGCTGCTCAAAGGTCTCGGCGAGGCGCAATATGCGCCGCAGCCTTTGGCTGCGGTCGAGATGGCGCTCATTCGCCTGATGCATGTCGCCGACCTGCCGACGCCGGGCGACCTGGTGAAGCAGCTCGCCGGTCAGGGTGGCGCTTCCGCACCGGCACCCACGCCGTCACCGCGCGGGCCGTCGAATGGACCGACCAACTACGGCGGTGCCGTCACCAGCGCGATCTCCACGCAACAGGTCGCGCGCGATCCGGCCGCGCAGACGGCGCCGGTGCAGGCTGCGCTCCCGAAGGTCGAGACCTTCGATGCCATGGTCGAGCTCTTCAAGGAGAAGAAGGAAGGCATCCTTCTCACCCATCTCATCAACGACGTGCATCTGGTGCGCTTCGAGGCCGGGCGGATCGAATTGCGGCCGACGCCGAAGGCGCCGGCGGATCTGCCGAATCGCGTCGCCGCCTGCCTGCTGAAATGGACGGGGGCGCGCTGGCTGATCAGTGTCTCCGGCGATCTCGGCGCACCGACCTTGAAGGAGCAGGCGCAGGCCGTGGAGGCGGAGCTCCGCCGCCGCGCCGCCGAGCATCCGCTGGTGAAAGCCGTCCTCGATGCCTTCCCGGGCGCCACGATCGATGCGGTGCGCGATCTCAAAGTCACCGAAGAATCCGCTGCTGAAGAAGAGGCGGCGCCATTACCTGAGGAAGATCAATGAAGAATCTCGGCCAGATGATGAAGCAGGCGCAGCAGATGCAGGCCAAGATGGCCGAGCTGCAGGCGGCGCTGGATCAGGCCGAAGTCACCGGCCAGTCGGGCGGCGGCATGGTGACCATCGTGACCTCGGCCAAGGGCGATCCGAAGAAGGTGAAGATCGACCCGAGCCTGATCAATCCCAGCGATGCCGAAGTCCTGGAGGACCTGATCGTCGCAGCACTCCGCGACGCCCGCCAGAAGGGCGAGGCGATGGTCCAGGAGGAGATGGGCAAACTGACCGGCGGTCTCTCCCTGCCGGCCGGATTCAAGCTTCCGTTCTGATTGGTGCCGATTGAACGCGTTGCCAGACACAAACTCGGGCGTCATGCCAAGGCTTGGCCTTGGCATCCACGAGTTTGTTGGCGGCAAACTCGTGGATGCCGGGCCTGAAGCCTGGCATGACGACCGAGTGGGATATGGCGGCGTGCATAGCTCGGCAGCAAGTCATGCCCCTCTCTGAAATCGATAAGCTCATCCAGCTGCTTTCGAAGCTGCCTGGCCTGGGGCCGCGGTCCGGGCGCCGGGCGGCGCTGGCCTTGATGAAGCGGCGTGACGCCATGCTGCTGCCGCTGATCGATGCGCTGGAGCGGGTCGCCGACACCGTGCGCGCCTGCTCGACCTGCGGCAATCTCGACGACGCCGATCCTTGCGCCATCTGTCGTGACCCGCGGCGCGATCCCGGCTCGGTCTGCGTGGTCGCCGATGTCGCCGATCTCTGGGCGCTGGAGCGTGCGAACGCCTTCAAGGGCCGCTACCATGTCCTGGGCGGCGTGCTCTCGGCGCTGGACGGCGTCGGACCGGAGCAGCTCAGCATCGGCCCGCTGCTCCGCCGGGTCGAATCCGGCGACATCAAAGAAGTGATCCTGGCCCTTGGCGCCACGGTCGATGGCCAGACCACCGGTCATTATCTCGCCGACCGGCTGCATGATTTCGACGTCGCGATCTCGCGCCTCGCCCATGGCGTTCCGGTTGGCGGCGAATTGGACTATCTCGACGACGGCACGCTGATCCAGGCCTTGAAGGCCCGACAGAAGGTGTGAGGTCATGAACGAGCTGAGCAAAGCCCAGACCACGCATCTCTCGCCGCTTTCACGCGATCACGCCTATATCCAGAAGAACCCGGCGCCGGCCTATTGGGCGCTCTCTCCCTATCTCCTGCACCAGCACACCGACTGCTCCTGCTCGCTGGCCACGGCGACCATGCTGTTGAACGGCGCCCGTGCCATGGACGGCCATGCGCGGATCGGCCAGTTCATCAGCGAGCGCGGCTTGCTGGAGCGCATGGGCGATGCGGAATGGGAGAAGGGCATCACCCCGCCCGATGGCGGCGGCGCCTCGCTCGTCGAGTTGCGTGAAAAGCTCGAGCGCGCCGTCACGCTCTATGGCCTCTCGGGCTGGTCGGTCGAGCATTGCGTCGTGACCACCGACGATGCCGCAACCGGCGAGGCGTTCCGTGCGCATCTCGTGGCGATGGAACAGGCGGGCGACCGGTTGATCGGCGGCAACTACCACCTCGCCACCACCTACGGAGACCAGTGGGACATCGGCCATTTCTCGCCGATCGGCGCCTATGACGCCGCGACCGATCGCGTCCTCCTGCTCGATGTCTGGAAGGCGGATTACGAGCCCTATTGGGTCGATCGGATGCGCCTCTTGAAGGGCATGGTGCCGATCTCGCCGATCAGCGGCACGCCGCGCGGCTATCTCGTGCTCAGACGCGGCTGACCCATGCCCCCGCCGCGCCCGATCACGGATGCGGATCTGGCGGCGGCACAGCTTTCCGATCTCAGGAAGCCGCTGATCGTGTTTGACGGCGTCTGCCATCTCTGTACCGGCTTCGTGCATTTCGTGATCCGCTGGGATCAGGCCGGCCTGTTCCAGTTCCTGCCCGCGCAGTCCCCGCGCGGCGAAGCGCTCTATGCACGCTTCGGGCTGAAGAGCGGGGATTGGGACTCCAACTTGCTCATCCTCGACGGCCGCGTCTTCACCGAACTCGACGCCTTCATTGAGATCGCGCGGCACTTCGGCGGCTTGTGGAGTCTCATGCCGATCCTCTATGTCATGCCGCGATCGCTGCGCGACTGGCTCTACCGCCGCATCGCCCGCAACCGCTACGACTGGTTCGGCAAGCGCGACGCCTGCTATCTGCCGACGCCCGAATTGGCTTCCCGGTTCCTCGATTGAGGGCGGGCGCGGACAATGACGGAGATCATTGATCTTCGTCAGGTGTTCCGCGTCCGAGCCAGTGCGCGGGTGCCGATAACTCCAATGGGCGGCATACTTCCGCGACGATGCGCCACGTCTGGCTGTGAAGCCAAACCTATTCACAATAAATAAAGCCTGGATGCCTATCTTGATGAGGATTGGGCGCATGCTCGTGTGAGGCAAGATTGTCGTGCTGATCCGGAACACCCTTATACGGAACGCAATTCCGGCGGCGCTCCTTTTTGTCGCCATATCCGGTGCCGCGGCCTATCTGGCCGTGACCAAGCACAATGCCAGCCTCTCCCTCGAAGCGCAGCGTCATGCCGCTGCCACCGACCAGGCTTTTCGGATCTTCGAGAGCCGACTTGCGCAGCGCGTGAGCGGCCTGCAATTCATCGCAAAGATGGCTCAGGACGGTGAGATTGACGACGAAACGAGCTTCGAAATTGCTGCCGCGGCGACACATCAGAATGCATCGGGTTATCTAGGCATAAATCTCATCGATGCCGATCGCAAGATCGTCCACGTCTGGCCGCGCGAGAGCAACGCCGCCTCACTCGGCAAGATCGTTGGACAGAAGCCAGAAAC
>JAYSFH010000067.1:0-11989 GCA_041913405.1 Dongia sp.
GACCTGGTCGGCCGGGCGACGCCGGGGCTGCACGCCATGGCCGGACCGCGCTTCTTCGGCTGGGTGATCGGCAATTCGCACCCGATGGGCGTCGCCGCGGATTTCCTGACCAGTGCCTGGGGCCAGAATGCCGGCAACCATACCGCGACGCCGGCCGCCGCCGCCTGCGAGACCGTGGCGATGCGCTGGCTGCTCGACATCCTCGACCTGCCCCGCGAATCCTCGGTCGGCTTCGTCAGCGGCGCCACGATTGCAAGCTTCGTCGGCCTCGCCGCGGCGCGCAGCGAGCTGCTGCGCCGGATCGGCTGGGACGTCGAGGCCGACGGGCTGTTCGGCGCGCCGCCGATCACCGTGCTGATCGGCGCCGAAGCGCATATCACGGTGTTCACGGCCCTGCAGTACCTCGGGCTCGGCCGGCAGCGGGTGATCAAGATCCCGGTCGATGACCGGGGTGCGATGCTGCCCGAGGCCTTCGCGCTGGCGATGCGCAACGCGATGCGGGATCCGGCGGTCATCGTGGTGACGCAGGCGGGGCAGCTCAACACCGGCGCCTTCGATCCGCATGCGGAAATCATCGCCGAAGCGCGCCGGCACCAGAATGTCTGGGTCCATGTGGACGGCGCGTTCGGCCTCTGGGCACGCGCCTGTCCGACCCGCGCGCCGCTCGCCGCGGGCGTGGAGCTGGCGGATTCCTGGTCCACCGACGGGCATAAATGGCTGCAGACGCCCTATGACTGCGGCTTCGCCATCATGCGCGATGCCGAGGCGCATCGCCGCGCCATGACCATCGCGGCGAGCTATCTGCCGCCGGTGGCGGCGGGCGAGCGCGATCCCTCGCATTTCGTGCCGGAGCTCTCGCGCCGCGCCCGCGGTTTTGCCGCCTGGGCGATGCTGAAGCACCTCGGCCGCGACGGCGTCGCTGCGATGGTGGAGCGGCATTGCCGCTACGCCGCCTTGCTGGCCGAGAAGCTGCGCGACGAGAAGGACAAGGGCATCGCGGTGCTGAACGACGTGGTGCTGAACCAGGTGATCGTCCGCTTCGGCGCCGATCGGTCGCCGGAAGCCGGCGACGCCGCCACTGCCGAGACCATCGCCGCCATCCAGCGCAACGGCACCTGCTTCGCCGGCGGCGCGCAATGGCAGGGCCGGATGGTGATGCGCCTTTCGGTGATCGGCGCCTCGACTTCGGAGAACGACATCCTTCAATCCGCCGAGGCGATCATCAAGGCATGGCGCAGGGTTCACGCGGCTGCGTGACCGAGCTAGGCCGCGCGGCGAAAGACCGGCGTGGTGAGGTATTTCAGGCCGGAATCGACCAGCAGGGTCGCGATCGTCGCCCGCGGACCCAGCCTGATGCCCAGCCGGATCGCGGCCAGCACATTGCCGCCGGACGAGGTGCCGGCGAACAGCCCCTCCTCCCGGGCCAGACGCCGCGCCATCGCCTCGGCATCATCGGTCGAGACAGGGATGATCTCGTCCACCATCTCCGGCGCCCACATCGGCGGCGCAGTGCCGATGCCGATGCCCTCGATGCGATGCGCACCGGGCGCGCCGCCGGAGAGCACCGCCGATTCCGCCGGCTCGACCGCGACGATGCGGATCCTCGGGTCGTGGCGCTTCAGCACGCTTGCCACGCCTTGCAGCGAGGCCATGGTGCCGACCGCCTGGATGAAGGCATCGACCCTGCCGCCGCCCTGGGTCCAGATCTCCTCGCCCATCGCGTGATAGCCGGCGATGCTGTCGCGGTTGTTGAGCTGGTCGGTCCAGAATGTATCCGGCTCGGCCGCAATCGCCTTGGCCGCGGCGATCATGTCCTGGATGAGTTGCCGGGTGATCCTGCCGTTCTCGCTCGGGATCAAGGTCAGCGCGGCGCCGAAGGCCTGCATCTGGGTGAGCTTCTCGGCGCTGAAGGCATCCGAGGTCACGATCTTCAGTCGATAGCCCTTGGCCGCGGCGACCAAAGCCAGCGAGGCGCCGGTGCTGCCGCCGGTATATTCGACGATGCTGCCGCCAGGCTTCAAACGCCCGTCCCGTTCGGCGCCGGCGACCATCGCCTGCGCCATGCGGTCCTTCATGCTGCCGGTCGGATTCAGGCCTTCGACCTTCACCAGGATACGGGCGCAGCCCTGCGGCACGACGCGGCGGAGCTCGACCAGCGGCGTGTTGCCGATCGCCTGGAGCACGGTCATGACCGTTTCCTTTGCTTAAGCCACGCTTTCAGCGCGACGGCGTTGTTGTGTTCCTGGTCGCGCGCGGCGTAGAGCAAGGTCACCGTTCCCTTGCGGATATGGCGGCGCAATTCCTTCGCCGCCTCGGTCGCTTCGTCGGCCTTGAGTTCCTCGGCATAGGCTTCGAGAAAGGCCTCCCACTTCTCCGGCTTGGCGTGGAAACGCTTGCGCAGGGCATCGCTCGGCGCGATCGCCTTCAGCCAGAGATCGATCTTCGCCTTCTCCTTGGCGATGCCGCGCGGCCAGAGCCGATCGACCAGGATCCGCATCCCATCGGCCTGGGCGGCAACTTCGTAGACGCGTTTCACCTGGATCGCCATGGCTCGCCTATTTACATGTATCTACAAACAATGTATATACATACAATCATGAAACGCGCGAATCAAGCCCTTAGGACCCTGCGCCGCGACGCCCGCACCCTGGTCGAGACCTGCCCCGGCGCGCTCAGCCGCCTGGCGGCGCGTCGGATCACCCAGTTCCTGGACCAGGAATTGGCCGCGACCGGCATCAGTTCCGCGCAGCTGGCGTTGATGGCGCAGATCGCCGCGGCCGAGGACGACACCTTAGGCGCGCTGGCCGAGCGGAGCGGGCTCGAGCAATCGACGCTCTCGCGCAACCTGCGCACACTGGAAAATGCCGGCCTGATCGAGATCGCCGCGGTCGAGAGCGATCCGCGCCGCCGGGCTGACCGCGACCGGCGCGCGGCGCCTGGAGGCTGCGATCCCGGTCTGGCGCAGAGCGCAGGCGAAGCTCGCACGGCGGATGGAACCGACGCTGGCCCAGCGCCTGGCGGAGGCGGCCGCCGGCGCACCGCCGTGACCCGTGAGGCCGTCGCTATGCGGCGTTCTTCTTGAATCGGGAAAGAATTGCTTTGACGAGGCTGTCTCGCCTGCCCGATCCAGCGCCATGAATCAGCATGAACCAGGTTGCCATCCAGCCGTCGAAAAACAGCGCCTCTCCGGGGGTCCTGGGCGTGCTGAAAAGCGTCCAGCCCAGCCGTTGGCCGATCAGATGCAGGACCAAATCCACGAAGGCCCAGTAACCAAACCATTTCATCCAGCTGGCCACAAAGTCGCTGGCCCGCTGCCGCCAGCCCGGACGATCCACCTGAAGAGCCGCCATCGAGACACACCTATGCGCCACAGTGCTGACACGCCAAGCTAGCATTTTTGCTTCAGGATTCCACGTGCGGGTCGTGCCACTCGACTGCCGCCATCAGGCCTTCACCGCCACCACGAACAGCCGGGGGAAGCGGAAGAGGACGCGGCCGTCGGCCATCGGTCGGTAGAGTGCAGCAATCCGCGCGCGATAGGCGTCGGTGTAGGCGGCGGCGTGGTCGGGGCCGACGACGTCGAGATAGGGGCGCAGGCCGGTGCCTTTCATCCACTCGACCACCCCGTCCGCATTCGCCATCGGGTGGTTGTAGATGCTGTGCCAGACATCGACGCGGCGCGACTTCGGCGCCAGGCGATCGAAATAGGCCGCGGGCGGCGGCAAGGGATCGCGTTTCGGGTTCTTCGCCTTGAACTTCGCCTGCCAGGGCCCGTCCTGCACGGCCTCTTCCATCGCGCGGTGGCTCGGCTCCTGGAGATTGTCCGGCATCTGCACCGCGAGCACGCCGCCGGGCCGCAGGCCATCCATCAGCCGCGCGAGGGCCGTGAGATGATCCGGCACCCATTGGAAGACGGCGTTGGCGTAGAGGAGATCGGCCGGCTCCGGCGGCTGCCAGGTCTCGAGATCGGCTTCGACGAAGCGCGTGCCCTTCAGGCGGCTGCGGGCCGCGGCCAGCATGTTGGGATCGCTGTCGAGGCCGATGACATTGTCTGACCCGAAGCGCGCGACCAGGAGCTCGGTGGAGTTGGCCGGACCGCAGCCGAGGTCGTAGGCACGGACGGCGTCGTCCAGCGGCACCTGCGCCAGGAGATCGCGCGCGGGCCGCGTGCGCTCGTCCTCGAATTTCAGATACTGGGCGGAAGACCAGGCCATGCTCCCCTCCTCTGGTTCGGCGCGCAGATCTTGCGCCGGGCGGCGTTACGGCTCGACCGGCATTTCCTTGGCCTAGAGCAACCTCAGTGCCGCATCCGCGACCGGACGGTGAGCGAGATGCCGACGGCGATGATGGCGAGGCCGATCCAGACGATGGCGGGATAGCGCTCGCCCAGGCCGAGCGTGCCGGCCAGCACGCCGACGCCGGCCGAGACCGTGCCGATCTGGCTCAAGGTCACCGGCCCGCCGACCACCTGGAGCTGGAAGAACAGCGCCAGCATCGCGGCGGTGGCGGCGATCTGCGCGACGACCAGGCCCGGCACCGTCGCCAGGCGCGCGAAGTCGCCGAGCTGGCCGGCCGCGGCACTGAGCGCCAGCAGCAGCAAGGCGGCGACCGCATTGCTGCCGACCGCGAGGACCAGGGTCGGCGTGCCCCGCGGCAAATCGAGAGTGCGATAGACATTGCCGAGCGCGAGGCTGACCGGGACCAGGGCGACCAGCGCCACCCAGAACCATTCGACGGTGCGGCCGGCCTCGCCGCGCGCCGAGGCGACCAGCAAGGTGCCGACGAAGCCGACCGCGATCCCCGCCAGCTCCAGGCGGCGCGGCGCCCGCAGCCGCGCCAGGAAGGAGAAGACGACGGTGAACATCGGCGAGAGCGTGAACAGGATCGCGGCATAGGCACTGCCGAGATGCGGGATCGCGGTGAAGATCAGCGCATTCGGCAACGCATAGGAGACCACGGCGACGATCGCGAAGTAGCGCAGCAGCTGCGGGGTCAGCACCACCGACCGGCGCCGGAGCAGGAGGGCGAGCGCCAGCACCGTGGCGCCGCCGCCCGAGAGCAGCGTCGCCCAGACCAGCGGCGGGATCCCGGCATTGCCGGCCAGCTTGCCCAAGGGAAAGGTCAAGCCGAGCAAAGCGCCGACCATCAGCAGCAAGGCTGCCGGCGCATGAAGCAGGCGTGCGAGCAGAGGCTGCGGTGATGGCGTGGGGTTGGACATGAAGGCGATCGGTGGGGCTCGAGCGGGGATGCGCAGTCTAGTCCGAAGGCGCCGCCGCCGTCATGTCGCAATTCTCAGGTTCAACCGCCTTGCGCTTTCATGGTTAGATGGCCGCGGCAGCGGAGTGGATTGAAATGAAGCAGGCGAGTCTTCCGATCCTGGCGATGGGTGCGATGCTGGCGTTGAGCGCCTGCGTGCAGCCGCCGACGGAAAAGACCCGGCGCATGGCCGACCTGGCGCCCGCGCCGGACGCGGCCAGCGGTTATCGACCGATCGCCATGGCGGGCGCCAGCGGGCGGCAGGATGTGATCGGCGTCGATTTCGACAAGCTCGGCAAGGACCAGGACCTGCGCCTGGCGCTGATGTACGGCATCGACGCCACGGCGAACCTGGTGCCGGACGAGAGCGCGCCGGAAACCGGGCTCAGCTATCGCGGCGCCGGCGATTCCTGGGAGCGGCCGATCGAGGTGCGCGGCCAGGCCGAGGCGCTGATGACCATCGCCAATGCCTATCGCTATATCGAAGCGCACTTTCCGGGCAGCAAGATCGCCGCTTCGACGCTCTATGCCGGGCCGCCCCCGAATTTCGTGACGCGGATCGAATTCAGCAGCCCGCAAGGCGAGCAGGCGCTCTATTTCGACCTCACCGACTGGGCCGCGGCCTGGCGCAAGGAAGTGCCGAACTAAGCAGCATGTGCAATCTCTATTCCTTGACCAAGAGTCAGGACGCGATCCGGCAGCTGGTGCGTGCCCTGACGGATAACACCGGCAACATGCCGCCGCTGCCCGGCATCTATCCCGACTACGCGGCGCCGATCGTGCGCAACCGCGAAGCGGGCCGCGAACTCAGCATGGCGCGCTGGGGCATGCCCTCGCCCGCCTCGGTGCTGGTCGGCAAGAAGAGCGATTCCGGCGTGACCAATGTGCGGAACACGGAGTCGGCGCATTGGCGGCGCTGGCTCATTCCCGAGCACCGCTGCGTCGTGCCCTTCACCAGCTTCGCCGAGAACGAGGTCCTGCCGGACGGCAAGCGGCCGACGGTTTGGTTCGCATTCGGCGAAGACCGGCCCTTGGCCTGCTTCGCCGGGATCTGGACCCGCTGGACCTCGATCCGGAAGGTGAAGGAAGGCGAGACCACCAACGACCTCTTCGCCATCCTGACCACCGCGCCCAACGCCGAGGTCGGCGCCATCCATCCGAAGGCGATGCCGGTCATCCTGCGCGATGCGGCGGAGATCGACCAGTGGCTGACCGCGCCCTTGCCGAAGGCGCTGCAGCTGCAGAGGCCGCTGCCGGACGGGTCGCTGAAGATCGTATTGCGCGGCGAGAAGCAGGACGGAGAAGGGCCGGAGCCGGTGAAGACACCGGAAACGCCCCGGCAGGGCGCGCTGTTCTAGCGGCGAGAAACTCCAACAAGGCAGTCATGCCAAGCCTTGGGATGACGACCGAGTGCGGGGTAAATAGCGAGACTCTGCGGCTTACCGCTTGCGGGGCTTTTCTGCAGAATCCAGCAAGCTCTCCACGATCTTCACGAGGCGGTGGCTGGGGCCGTCGGGGCCGACGCTTTGCAGGCAGACGCCCGCACCTTCGACCAGCATGTGGATCTGGTCGGCCAGCAATTCGGGATGGGCGAGGCCGGCCTTGCGGCAGGCGGCGGCAAGACGGTCGCGGATCGCGAGCTTGTGCTGCTCGATCACCTTGCGGCCGGGATGGTCGGCGTCGGGGAGCTCGACCGCGGCATTGACCATCGGACAGCCGCGGCTTTCCGGCCGGGTCATCAGCGCGCCCATGTCCTTGAGCCAGGCCAGGATCAGCGCCTTCGGGTCGGCGGGATGGCGGGCGATCAGCTCGTCCCAATGCCGCTCCACCGCCTTGACCTCGCCGCGCAAATACTCGGCGATCAGCTCCTCCTTGGAGCCGAAGTTGCGGTAGAGCGTCATCTTGTTGGTGCCGGCCTCGGCCGCGATCATCTCCACGCCGACCGCGCGGATGCCGTCGCGATAGAAGAGCTCCCGCGCGGTCGCGAGGATCCGCTCCCGCGGCCGCTTCTCCGCACGCTCTCGCGACTCGATCGGTTTTGCCTGATTGGACGTCCCTTGTGCCATGGGATGAAATCCTAGCCACTTTTTCCGGTTGACGCGAGCGTTACCGGTCGGTAACTTCCAATAGTTACCGACCGGTAACATCGGCATTCTGAGAGAGGAAATCAAGCCATGACGATCGGCATCACCGGCGCGGGCGGCCAGCTCGGCGGCAGCGTGCTCAACGAGTTGCTCGCCCGCGGCGCCAAACCCGACGAGATCGTGGCCGTCACCCGGACCCCGGAGAAACTCGCGGCTCTCGCGGCCAAGGGCATGACCGTGCGGGCCGGCGATTTCGACGCGCCGGCCGACCTGGTCGCCGCCTTCAAGGGCATCGACACTCTGCTGGTCATCCCGACCTCCGATCTCCGCCCCGGCATCCGCACGCCACAGCACCAGGCCGCGGTCCGGGCGGCGAAAGAGGCAGGCGTGAAGCACCTGGTCTATGTCTCGACCGTGGCGGCGCGGCCCGGCCAGGACCTGATGCAGTCGCATCTCGAGACCGAGCAGGCGGTCTTCGCCTCGGGCATGGCGTGGACCATCGCCCGCATGGGCATGTATTTCGATAACCTGTTCACCGGCGCGCTGCAGCATGCCCTGGCGAGCGGCCATTTCGGGGCGACCGGTCCGGCGCCGGTGGCCAACCTCGCAAGGGACGATGTCGCGGCGGCGCTGGCCGGCGTGCTGCTGGGTTCCGGCCATGAAGGCTCGGTCTATCACCTGACCGGCGGTGCCTCGCTGACGCCGGCGGAAATTGCCGCGACGATCGGCCAGGTGTTCGGCAAGCCGGTCCAGGCCGCGATCATCACCGACGAGCAATATGCCGGCGGCCTGAAGGCGGCGGGCCTGCCCGATTTCGTGGTCGATGCCGTGCTCGGCATCGCGCAGACGGCAGCCAAGGGTATGCTCGATGTCGTCACCGGCGATGTCGAACGGCTCGCCGGGCGCAAGCCGGTCACGCTGGCCGCGTTCCTCAGCGCGCGGAAGCAGGCGGTGGCGGCTTAGCGCTAGGGCAGTCGCGCCACCCGCTCGAACAACAGCTCGAAGAAGCCCTCGACGTCGACCTCGCGCATGTAGCGGGCGTTGGCGGGGCGGTCGGTGACGCGCCAGTAGTCGGCGACCGTCATGCCGAGGGTGAGCGGGCTCTGGGTCTCGATCTCGACGTTGATGTGGCGGCCGCCGAACAGCTCGGGCTTCAGGAGATAGGCGACGGTGGTGGGGTCGTGCAGCGGCGCGCCTTCGGTGCCGTATTTGTTGACGTCGAAGGTGCGCGAGAAGGTGAGCGCCTCGGCGAGCGCCTTGCCGCTGCGGTTGCCGAGGCCGGCGAGCTTGTCCAGGCGCGACTGGATGAGCAGCACCTGATGCGTGACGTCGAGCGGCATCACGGTCAAGGGCACGCCGCTCTTGAAGACGATGTCGGCCGCGGTCGGATCGACATAGACGTTGAACTCGGCGGCGGGGGTGATGTTGCCGACCTCGAAATAGGCGCCGGCCATCATCACGATCTCGCGGATCTTCGGCTTCACCTCCGGCGCCCGGCTGAGCAGCAGGCCGATATCGGTCAGCGGCCCGAGGGTCACCAGCGTGATCTCGTCGTCCTGGGCGGCGCGCAGGGTCTCGATCAGAAAATCCACGCCGGGCTGCTTGTTGAGCGGCGTCTTCGGCTCCGGCAGGTCGGGGCCGTCGAGCCCGGTCTTGCCATGCACATGCTCGGCGGTCACCAGCTTGCGGCCCATCGGCTGGTCGCTGCCGGCGAAGACCGGCACCTCGCTGCGCCCGGCCAGCTCGCAGATCCGGCGCGCGTTGCGCTCGGTGTGGTGCAGCGGCACGTTGCCGGCGACGGCGACGATGCCCAGCACCTCCAGCTCCTGGGGCGAGGCGAGCGCCATCAGGAGCGCGGCCATATCGTCCTGGCCGGGATCGGTGTCGAAGATGATCTTGCGAGCAGCGGACTCGCGGGACATGGGACGCCTTTCGGAAATTCTATCGGACAGCGGCTCGAATCGCAGATGACGGGAACGTAGCACCTCGCTCGCTGGACCGGAAAGCGCCGAGTGTCTGGTCATGGGTTGCCGTCCGAATGGGGACCCGCGCGGTAGCTTCAGCCTCAGCCCATTGAACCGACACCGGCTTGTTCCCATATATGGAACATGGCACTGTGATCGGGATGCAGATCATTGCCAAGCGGACATTGAGGGCGTTCTGGGCCAAGCACCATCAGGCCGAGTCCGTGCTTCGCGTTTGGTATGCCCTCGTCGATCGCGCCGAATGGGCAGGTCCGGCCGATGTGAAACGGGACTTCGGTACGACGGTCGACTTTGTCGGGGACAGCCGCGTGATCTTCGACATCGGCGGCAACAAGTACCGTCTGGTGGTCCGCATCTCTTATGCTTTCAAGCGCGTCCTGATCCAGTTTGTCGGGACGCATAACGACTATGATAAAATTGACCCGGAGACGGTGTAATGAAGATCGAGATCCGTCCCATTCGGAATGAGCGCGACTATGATTGGGCTTTAAAGGAAATCGAGCGCTATTTCGATCGGGAGCCGAAGCGCGGTTCGTCCCAAGCCGCGCGATTTGATATTCTCGCGGCTTTGATCGAGGTCTATGAGGCGAGGCATTGGCCGATCGACCCGCCGGATGCCATCGAGGCGATCCGCTTCCGGATGCAGCACTCGGGCATGAAGCAGGCGGATTTGGCACGGCTGCTGGGCTCACGCTCTCGTGCCTCCGAGATCATGAATCGTCGGCGCCTGCTGACCATGGAACAGGCACGGAAACTGAACGTCGAATGGCGAATCCCGGCGGAGGTCTTGCTGCGGCCCTACCGCATCAACCCCAGTATCCGGGCGCGGTCTCGTTCGGTCTGATCTGCATGGACTGCGAGGCGAGATCAACATGGACCTTGAGCGACTCCTAAGCCTGCTGTTTCTTTTCGGAGTCGTGTCCGCCATCTCGCTGGTAATTGTCGGCGTCCCCGCCGCGCTGCTCAAGTCCCTGGCGGCGGCGACCCTTGGCGCGCCGAGCCGCAAAGGTTTGGTGCTGCGATCCATCGTCTGGGGCGCCATGGTCGGGATCGTCATGATCGCCGTCCAGATGACCGTGCAACAAAGCGCTCTCCGGACGCCGGATTTGCGCAGCGCCATCACCGCGCTGGGCGGCGAGCCGTGGACGGAGATCGGCTTCGCCGTGCTGACGGTGCTGGCGATCTCGGTCGACTACTGGATGGTCGTGCGGCGGCTGCAGCCGCGAGTCACGTTGCTGCATACCGCTTGTTTCCTGCTGTTCTCGAACCTCTGGGTCGTAGAGGGCGCCTGGCTGCTCGGAGCCTTCCATCAGATGACGCTGTTTCCGGACTGCTATGATCCGGCCACCAAACGAATCGTCGAGACATACTCCGAGCCGCGTCCTGAGGGTTGCGAAGAGCTCAGCGATTAGGATGACGCCGCATAGGCGTCCAGCTCTTCCACCGACGCGATGCGGGTGACCTTCTTGCCTTTGCGTTCGGCCTCGTCGGTCAGGCGGCGGAAGACCGGTGCCATCTCCTGGTCGGTTTCCCAGAGCGCCTGGAACATGCCGCGGGTGGTCGGCATCTCGGCGATGCTGCCGACCGGGTGCTCGAGCTTGCCCAAGGCCCACTGGATATGCCGCTCGGCCGCCAGCCAGAAATGCATCCAGAGCGGCATGTCGATGAGGATGATCTCGGTCGCGCGGGCGAACCGCGCCGGCAGGGATTCGGTCCAGCCCAAGCCGTCGATCACCCAGTTCTCCTCGGCGATCAGCTTCGCATGCGCCGCTTCATACTCGGCCTGGCAATAGGCTTCCCAGCCCGGCTTCCAGGTGATGGCGTCGATCTCGCGATAAGGCAGGCCGCGCTTCGCCGCGAGCTTGCGCGCCAGCACGGACTTGCCGCCGCCGGCATTGCCGATGATGAGGATGCGGGCCATGGCGCAAAGTCTAGCGAAGCGGCCGGCGATTCGCTCAGGTTTGTTCCGGCACCATATCGATGGCGCCGCAGGGGCATTCGGCGGCGCAGAGGCCGCAGCCTTTGCAGAAATCGGTGTCGATCCGATAGCGCTGTCCGGCCCCGAGCTTGATGATCGCGTTGTCCGGGCAGACGCCGTAGCAATTGTCGCATTCGAAGCAGTTGCCGCAGGAGAGGCAGCGGCGGGCCTCGAACAGCGCGGTCTCGGCATCGAGGCCCTGCACCACCTCGACGAAGCTGTCGACCCGCCGCGCGGCGTCCAGCTTGGCGCGGACCTGGTGCGGCGCGTCGGTGTAGTACCAGGTGTTCAACTTGGCGAAGACGGCTTCCGCGTGCTTCGGCGCCTTCGCATGGATCTCGCCCCGGAGCCAGGCGTCGATATGGGCGGCCGCCTTCTTGCCATGGCCCATGGCGACGGTGACGGTGCGCTCGGCCGGCACCGCATCGCCGCCGGCAAAGAGGCCCGGCAGCCGGGTCATCATGCTGGGATCGACGTCGATCCCGCCGCGCTCGGAAATCAGCCCGGGCACATCCTTGATCAGGCCGAGATCGACGTCCTGGCCGAGTGCCAGGACCAGGCTGTCGGCCTCGAGCGTCTCAAGCTCGCCGGTCGGCTGCGGAAAGCCCTTCTCGTCGAGCTGCATCCGCTCGACCGTGATCTTGCCGTCCTCCATATGCTTGATGGTCGAGAGCCATTTCATCATC
>JAYSFH010000068.1:0-11938 GCA_041913405.1 Dongia sp.
AGGCGGCGCCGGTCTACGGCGACGGATCGCAGAGCCGCGACTTCACCTATGTGGACGACATCGTCGCCGGCGTGATCGCGGCGCTGGACCGTCCGCCCCAAGGTGGACAGGGCTCCAATGCTTCGCCGCACCGGCTGTTCAATCTCGGCAACGACCAGCCGAACACGCTCAACCGGATGATCGAGCTGGTCGAGCAGGCCTGTGGAAAGAAAATGCTGCGCGACGTGAAGCCGGTCCAGCCCGCCGACGTGCCGGCGACCTGGGCGGATATCTCCGCCAGCCGCCGCGACCTCGACTTCGTGCCCCGCACGCCGCTGGAGGAGGGGATCCCGCGCTTCGTCGCCTGGTATCGCGACTTCGCGAAGCTCTAGCCCTTCGGCCGCCCCGGCACCCAGCAGTAGCCGTCGGGGTCCAGGATATAGGCCTCGCGCAGGCCATGCGGCTTGTCGGTTGCTTCTTGCAGCACGTGATGCCCATGGGCCGCCGCGCGCTTCACCGCTTCGTCCGGATCGCAGTCATAGAGCCGGATCTCCATCCCGAGGCCGCGCACCGCGGAATCCTCCAGTAGCGGCAGCAGCGGGTTGGCGTGATAGGTGCCGTCGGCATGCAGCATCCACTCGGCGGCGCTGCGGCCCTTGGTGTAGCGCAGCACCGCGAAATCCTTGTCGGCGACGGCGACTGTGGCCCCCAGCACGTCCTTGGCGAAGGCCACCGAACGCGCGACATCGCGGACCAGCAGGTTGATACCTAACCCTTTGAGAGAGCGTCCATATTCGTCGGCGCTCATGAACTCTTCGTCGGCATTCGCCATGTGCACCCTCCCCGGTGGCGGGCTAGAATAGTGCCCATGTCGATTCGCCTGCTACCGCCCAACCTCGTGAACCAGATCGCCGCCGGCGAGGTCGTCGAACGCCCCGCTTCGGTGGTCAAGGAGCTGGTCGAAAACGCGCTGGATGCCGGCGCGCAAAGGATCGACATCACCTTGCGGGACGGCGGCCGCGCGCTCATTTCTGTCGCCGACGACGGCCATGGCATGGACCGGGAGGAGCTGGCCCTTGCGGTCGAGCGGCATGCGACCTCGAAGCTGCCCGGCGACGACCTCGTGCATATCAACCAGTTCGGCTTCCGCGGCGAGGCCTTGCCGGCGATCGGCGCTGTGGGCCGCCTCACGATCACCACGCGCCAGCACGGCGCCGAGCATGGCTGGCGGCTGACCGTCGAAGGCGGCGAGAAGTCGCCGATCGAGCCGGCGCCGACCAATCCCGGGACGCGGGTCGAGCTGCGCGACCTCTTCTACGCCGTGCCGGCGCGGCTCAAATTCCTGAAATCGGCGCGTTCGGAATTGAACGCGGTCACCGAGATCGTCGAGCGCCTCGCCATGGCGCATCCCGAGGTCGCCTTCTCCCTGAGCGACGACGAGCGCAACATCCTGCGCTTCCATGCCGAGACCACGGACCTCATCGCCGAGGCGGAAGGCGCGCGACTGAAGCGGCTCTCGGCGGTGATGGGCCGCGACTTCGCCGAGAACGCAGCGCCGGTCGAGGCAATCCGCGACGGCCATCGCATCACCGGCTTCGCCGGCCTGCCGACGCTGAACCGCGCCACCGCCTCGATGCAGTATCTCTTCGTGAACGGCCGGCCGGTCAAGGACCGGCTGCTGGTCGGTGCGATCCGCGGCGCTTATCAGGACTTCCTGGCCCGCGACCGGCATCCGCTGGCGGTGCTGTTCGTCGATTGCGCGCCGGAGGATGTCGACGTCAACGTCCACCCGGCCAAAGCCGAAGTGCGGTTCCGCGACGCGGCTTTGGTGCGCGGCCTCATCGTCGGCGGCATCCGCCATGCGCTGACCGGTGCCGGCCACCGCGCCTCGACCACGGTCGCCGCCGCGACCCTGCAGGGCTTCAGTGCACCGCCGATGCCGAGTTACCAGGCCATGCCGCTGCGCGGTCCCTCGGTCGCGCATCTCGCGGCGCAGGCGGTGGCGGCTTTCGCGCCGCTGGATCCCGAGCTGGCACGGCCCTCGGTGCGCGCCGAAGCCGCGCCGGAGACGACGGCCTTGCGCGACTATCCGCTGGGTGTCGCCCGGGCACAGCTGCACGGCACCTATATCGTCGCGCAGACCGCCGACGGGATCGTCATCGTCGACCAGCACGCCGCCCATGAGCGGCTGGTCTATGAGCGGATGAAAGAGGCGCTGGCCGCGACCGGCATTGCCCGTCAGGCGCTGCTGATTCCGGAAGTGGTGGATCTCGACCAGCCCGCCGCCGAACGCCTGCTGGCGCGCGCCGCGGAGCTGGAGGAGCTCGGCTTGGTCATCGAGAGCTTCGGCCCGGCGACTTTGGTGGTGCGCGAAGTGCCGGCTTTGCTCGGCGCCACCGACGTGCATGGATTGCTGCGCGATCTCGCCGATGAGATCGCCGAGTTCGACACCGCGCTCAGTCTCAAGGAGCGGCTGGAGCATGTCTGCGGCACCATGGCCTGCCACGGCTCGGTGCGCGCCGGGCGGCAATTGAACCAGGCCGAGATGGATGCGCTGCTGCGCCAGATGGAAGCGACACCGCATTCCGGCCAGTGCAATCACGGCCGCCCGACCTATGTC
The DNA here is from genome assembly GCA_041913405.1 of Dongia sp. Taxonomy (GTDB): domain Bacteria; phylum Pseudomonadota; class Alphaproteobacteria; order Dongiales; family Dongiaceae; genus Dongia. The sequence continues at coordinate 2,600 of JAYSFH010000068.1, forward strand.
GAGCTGAAGCTGGCGGATATCGAGCGACTGTTCGGCCGGCGCTAGGTCTGCCGCAGCAGGACAAACCGCGCCTTGCCGTATTCGCGGTCGTCCAGCACGTCGAAGCCCTCCGCGGCGAAGGCGTCCTTGCGATGCATCTCGGCGACCAGCAAAGCGCCCGGCGCAATCCAACCCGCGTCGCGCAAGGCATCCAGCGTGGGCGCGAGCAGATCCTTGCCGTAAGGCGGATCGAGGAAGATAAGCGCTGCCGGTCCCCAATTCGCCGCAACGCGCGGCGGCTTCCGCGCATCGTTGATGAAGAGCTGCGCTCGCGGTTGTTCCTTGCAGGCGACGATGTTCTTCTTGATGGCCTCGGCCGCGCTGCGATCCATCTCGATGAAGCTGGCGCGCTCTGCCCCGCGCGACAAAGCCTCCAATCCCATGGCACCCGAGCCGGCGAAGACGTCGAGCACCTTGGCGTCGCGCACGGCATCGTAGGTGTTCGTCAGGATGTTGAAGATGGCCTGGCGCGCACGGTCGGCGGTGGGGCGGGTATCGAGCCCGTCCTGCGAGACGAGCTTGACGCCTCTATGGCTTCCGGCGTCGATCCGCATCGGGCCTTCGCGCCGCTTTCGGCTTCTGCTGGGGCTTCGGCTTGAGCTTCAACTGGCCGAGAATCTTCGGCTTCTCCACCGGCTTTTCGCGCGGGTGCGGCTTGTCCTTTGGCGTTTCGATGCCGAGCTGGTCTTTCAGCACCTTGCCTTTGACTTCCTCGACGGCGCCGGTCTCGAGATTGCCGAGCTGGAACGGGCCGTAGGAGATGCGGATGAGGCGGCTCACCGCCCAACCGAAATGGCCGCAGAGCTTGCGGATCTCGCGGTTCTTGCCTTCGGTCAGCGCCATGGTCAGCCAGGCATTGTCGCCCTGCTGCCGGTCGAGGCTGGCCTGCACCGAGCCGTAGCGGATGCCTTCGACGGTGATGCCCTTGCGCAGCTCGTTCAAATGCGCGACCTCGACCGTGCCGTTGACCCGCACGCGGTAGCGCCGCACCCAGCCGGTCGCCGGCAATTCCAGCCGCCGCGCCAGTTCGCCGTCATTGGTGAGCAGCAGCAGGCCTTCCGAATTGAGATCGAGCCGGCCGACCGAGACCACGCGCGGCAATTCCTTCGGCAGGCTCTCGAACACGGTCGCGCGGCCCTGCGGATCCTTCGCCGTGGTCAGCAGCCCGCGCGGCTTGTTGTAGCGCCAGAGCCGGATCTTCTCCTTGTCGGGGAGCGGCTTGCCGTCGACGCGGATGTCGTCGCGCGCGGTGACGTTGAGCGCCGGCGAGCTGATCTTCTGGCCGTTGACCTTGACCCGGCCGTCGGCGATCCAGGCTTCCGCTTCGCGGCGGGAGCAGAGCCCCGCCCGCGCCATCACCTTGGCGATGCGATCGCCTTCGGGCGTCGTGCTCATTTCGGTGAAGCGGCGGCGATCAGGGCCTGGAACAGCTTTTTGTCCGCGGCGCCGATCCGGAACTCGGGATGCCATTGCACGCCGATGCAGAAGGGCAGGCGCGGGTCCTCGATGCCTTCGATGACACCATCGGCGGCGATCGCGTTCACGACCACGCCCGGTCCGACCGACTTCACTGCCTGGTGATGCGCGGAATTGACCTTGATCTCGGCCTCGCCGCTGATCTTGTGCAACAGCGATCCCGGCGTCACCTTCACCGCATGGCCCGGCGTGTTGCGCGGGTTCGGCTGCTCGTGCAGCAGGGAATCCGTGACCTCGTCCTCGATATGCTGGATCAAGGTGCCGCCGAGGATCACGTTCAGCAGCTGCTCGCCGCCGCAGATCCCGAGCACGGGCTTCTTGCGCTCGAGCATCGCCTTGGTCACGCCCAGTTCGAAATTGGTGCGGTTCGGCTTCAGCGTCACCGTCGCGTGCTTGGCATCGGCGCCGAACATGGCGGGATCGACGTCGAAGGCGCCGCCGGTCACCACCAGGGCATCCAGCCGGTCGGCATAGGAATCGATGGCGTCCAACGCGTGGGGCAGGCCGACCGGCATGCCGCCGGCCTCGGCGATCGCATCGGCGTAGTTCGCCCGGAGGCCGTAGCGCGCCGAGCGGGCGATGCCTTCGCCCTCGTCGGAATCCAGGGTCAGGCCGATAAGCGGTTGATTCATGATGGCTCCTCTGCGCGGCAAGCTAGAGCAACCGCCCCCTCCGGACAAGGCGGCTTGACCGGACGGGCCTGCGCGGTTGAACTGCCAGCCATGAGTATTTTCGACCCCGGGCGGCATGCCATCGACTACATGGACCTGGCCTTCCGCCAGGCGGAGGCGGCCCGCGACCGGGGCGAGGTGCCGATCGGGGCGGTCCTGGTCGATCCCGGCTCCGGCGAGGTCTTGGCCGCCGACCACAACCGGGTCGAGGAGCTGCACGACCCGACCGCCCATGCCGAGATGCTGGTAATCCGCGCCGTCTCCACCGGGCGCAAGGAAAAGCGCCTGCCCTTCGCCGACCTTTACGTGACCCTCGAGCCCTGCCCGATGTGCGCGACGGCGATCTCCTTCGCGCGGTTGCGGCGGCTCCATTTCGCCGCCAGCGATCCCAAGGGCGGCGGCGTCGAGCACGGCGCCAAGGTCTACACCCAGCCGACCTGCCATCACCGGCCGGAAGTGATCAGCGGGGCCGGCGCCGAGCGGAGTGCGGAGCTGCTGCGGGCGTTTTTCAGAGAGCGGCGCTAACCCGCGCGAACTCAATGGCTACCTCAAACTGGATCGTCATCCCAAGGCTTGGCATGACGGCAGAGTTTATGATTGCTACCTCTGCGAAAAAACCGCTGCATACCCCCGAATTCAGGCAGAACAGCGAAGACGACGCGTGCCGCCGCTTGTGGTATTATCGCAGCGCTGTTTGACATGGTGCACCATAAGTCGAGAACCGCGCCGGGATCTGCGCGACGGAACCCGGACGCGACGCGGACAGAACACGCAACGTTGACCGGGGCGTTTACAGAAATCGCCCGTGTTGACCCGAGGTTTACAGAAATCGCGCAACGTTGACCGGACGCAGACGAGATCGCACCCTCGAGCGCACGCAGACGGGGTCGAGGTTGTTCCGTGCGCCGCATGAGGCAAGGGCTTGGCCCTTCGCGCTTTTCCCGGATCGCAACGCAGACCGGACGCAGACGGAATCAACCTTTCCCAATCGAACGCAGACGAGATCGCAACTTCGACCGCACGCAGACGGGGTGAAGGCTGCAGTGCGCGCCGCATGAGCGAAGTGCTTGGCTCTGCGGGCTTTTCCCGTTGCGCAACGCAGACCGGACGCAGACAGGATCAATTTTCCAGACCGGACGCGGACGGAGTGATTTAACCCGGACAGGACCCGGACAGGAAAAGGACTCTTTTCCGCTTCGGCATGGCTCCGCTTCAGATCGGCAGCTTGTCCCGGAGCTGGTAGTAGAAGATCGAGGGCGCCAGGAACCAGGGGTTGCCCGAATAGAGCGGCCGGGTCGGGAAGGGGATGTTGTCGAGCGGGGTCCTGCCCTCCGCCTTGCCCAAGAGCTGCTGGCCGATGCGCATGCCGAAATAGGTCGCAAGGCTGATGCCGGAGCCGCAATAGCCCATGGCGTAATAGAGACCGTCCTGCTTGCCGATATGCGGCAGGGTGTCGAAGGTATAGGCGACATAGCCCATCCAGCTGTGCGTGACTTTCACGCTGCTGAGCTCCGGGAAGATCGCGCGCATCCAGGCATGCAGCCGCGGCGCGCTGACCCTGGGGTCGTTCTCCATATAGGCGACGCGGCCGCCGAACAGCATGCTGCGCTGGTCGGGCGAGAGCCGATAGTAGAAGACCAGCTTGCGGCTGTCGCTCAAGACCCGGTCCTTCGGGATCAGCTTCAGCATCTCTTCCTTCGGCCGGTTCTCGGTGGCGATGATGTAGCTGCCGATCGGAATGACGCGCCGCCGCTGCCAGGGCGTGATCGGGCTGGTATAGCCGTTGGTCGCGACCACAATGTCGCGGGCGGCGATCTTGCCCTTGGCGGTGGTCACGACGAAGCCCGCGCCGTCGCGCTCGAGGCCGGTGGCGGGGCAATGGTCGATAACGGTGACGCCGGCGGCCTTGGCGAGGCGCAGCAGCTCCTGGTGATACTTGGCGGGATGCAGCGACTGGTGCTTCGGATAGACCCGGCCGCCGTAATAATAGTCGCTGCCGATCTCGCGGCGCTGCTCGGAGGCCGGCACCATCTCCATCGGGACTTCCAGTCCCTTGGGCTGGGATTTCGCGTCTTCCGCGAGCGCCTCGTATTGCTTCGGGTTATGCGCGGCGTGAAAGCGGCCGACCTGGCGCCAGTCGCAATCGAGCCTCTCGCTGGCGATCAGGTCGGCGATGAAGTCGAGCGCGGTGATGCCCTCCTTGCGGATGCCGAAGCCGATTTCCTGGTTGTAGCGGCCGGACAGCGTGCCGAGATCCGGCTTGATGCTGGTGGAGATCTGGCCGCCGTTGCGGCTGGAGCAGCCGAAGCCGGCATCCTTGGCGTCGATCACCAATGTGCTGCGCCCGGCCTTGGCGGTCTCGCGCGCCGCCATCAGGCCGGAATCGCCCGCGCCGATCACCAGCACACCGACCTGGGGGGGCGGCTGTCCGGTGGTGGGGGCGGGGGGGGGGGCGTCGTCCCACCAATAGGGCTGATCGCGGTAATTGGCGGCGAAAACATCTGCGGTCACGATGGCCTTGTCCCCTCTTGAAACGGCGGGCCATCATGCCGGGCGGTTTTCAGCGCGTCCACTGTGGACCAATGCGGATTGGGGAATTGCAAGGTGATGCCGAACGACTTCCGCATCCGGCCCTATGTGCCGGCCGATCTCCCCGCGTTTCGCCGCATGGCGCTCGGGCTGCAGCAGGCCGAGTGCGGCATGGAGTCCAATCGCGCCGTCTGGACCGATGACGGCGGCGCCTATTCGGACTGGGTCCTCGACGAGGTTGCCGCGCATTCCGGTGCGGTCTTCATGGCCGAGTCGGCGGATGGTTCGGCGATCGGCATGGTGAGCTGCTGGCGCGTCGAGGATGCGACCGATATCACCGTGCGGCGGGAGGACCGGGCGCATCTCTATGTCGGCGATATCTTCGTCGTCGAAGCCTGGCGCGGGCGCAGCGTGGCGGGTGCGCTGCTTGCGGCGGCCGATGCGCATGGCCGCGCCCTCGGCCTCGCCACAGTGACGATCGGTTTACTCGCGGTTAACCAAGCCGCCTGGCGCGCCTATGAAAAGTCCGGCTTCGAGGGCTACGAGGTCTATTTGCGCAAGCGGCTCTGAGCATGAGATGCGGCCGCGACCGGGTGCCGCATCACGGCTGTTGCGCGGCCGTGGTTACGAAAAATCAGGAATCTCGGGCTATCCGTGTTTCCGCACAACCGGAGCCTGGACATGGAAAAGCGTAAGATCTTCTGCGACAAGATTCACGGCGTGCTGGATTACGGCGTCGTCGCCATCTTCGCCGCAGCACCAGGCCAGATCGGAATCACCGGTGCCAGTGCCGCCTTGTGCTACGCCTTGGCCTTGGCGCAGCTGGTCATGACGCTCTGCAGCGACATGCCGCTCGGCCCCAAGAAGATCATTCCGATGCGCGTCCATGGCATGGTCGAGCTCTCGGTCAGCCTTGCGCTGGTCGCCATAGGCCTGGTCCTGCCCGGCCTGTTCGCCGACGGACAGCTCTTCTTCACCCTGATGGGCGCCATCGTCTTCTTCGTCTGGGTTTCTTCGAACTACGGCGAAAAGCAGCTGCCGGCCGGCGCCTGATCAGGATCGGTTGACCGCACGCCAGCCGATATCGCGGCGGCAGAACCCGCCAGGCCAGTCCAGCAGATCGACCGCACGGTAGGCGCGTGCCTGCGCCTCCCCGAACGACTTCGCCGTGGCCGCGATGCCGAGCACGCGGCCGCCCGAGGCTTCGATCTCGCCCTGCGCATTCGCCCGGGTGCCGGCGTGGAAGATGGTGACGCCATCGACCTTCGCGGCAGCGTCGAGATTGCGGATCACCGTGCCGATCTGCGGCTTGTCCGGATAACCTTTCGCGGCCATCACCACCACCAGCGCCGTCTCGTCGGACCAGCGCAGATCGAAATTCTGCAGGCTGCCGTCGCGGGCCGCCATCAGCGCGGGCAAGAGATCCGATTTCATCCGCAGCATGATCGGCTGGGTTTCCGGATCGCCGAAGCGGACATTGAACTCGATCAGCTTCGGCCCCTCTTTGGTGACCATGATACCGGCGAAGAGCACGCCCCTGAACGGCTTGCCCTCCGCCGCCATGCCGGCGACCGTCGGACGGATGATCCGGTCGAGGATCGCGGCTTCGATCTCCTGCGTCGCCACCGGCGCCGGCGAATAGGCGCCCATGCCGCCGGTGTTGGGACCGGTATCGCCGTCGCCGACCCGCTTGTGATCCTGGGCCGAAACCAGGGGCAGGACATGCTGGCCGTCGGTCAGGGCGAAGTAGCTCAACTCCTCGCCGTCGAGGAATTCCTCCACCACGATCTCGGCGGAGGCGGCGCCGAACTTCTTCGCCATCAGCATGGCGTCGATCTCGGCCTCGGCTTCGGCCAGGCTGCCGCAGATCAGGACACCTTTGCCCGAGGCGAGGCCATCCGCCTTCAGCACGATCGGCGGCGTGAAGGTCCGGGCGAAGGTTTTGGCTTTCACCGGGTCGGTGAAGCGGGCATAGCGCGCGGTCGGGATCCCGTATTTCGCGGCGATGTCCTTCATGAAGCCCTTGGAGCCTTCGAGCGCGGCGGCCTGGGCGCTCGGCCCGAACGTGGCGATGCCTTCAGCTTCGAGCCGATCGGCCAGGCCTTTGACCAGCGGGCCTTCCGGCCCGACCACCACGAAGTTGATCCTCTCCCGCTTGGCGAAGCCGACCAGCCCTTCGATATCCTCGGCGCCGATGGCGACGCATTCCGCGTCCGCCGCGATCCCGGCATTGCCCGGTGCGCAATAGAGCTTGTCGCAGAGGGGAGAGGCGGCGATCTTCCAGCAGAGCGCGTGTTCCCGACCGCCCGATCCGACCACCAGAATCCGCATCTCGCCTCGCCTCAAGAATCGCTGCTTTCAGAAGGTGGCGGAGGGATACCATATGTCCGCCGGAAGTGACAAAATAAGCCGATGAGCGATACCGATTCTCCAAGCCCGGCCCGGCAACAGCCCGGGCACAATCTCGGCGAAATCAGCGTCAGCGAGCTGGCCGGGGCGATCAAGCGGACCCTGGAAGGCAGCTTCGACCGGGTGCGGGTCCGGGGCGAGATTTCCGGCTTCAAGCGCGCGGCCTCCGGCCATCTCTACATGATGCTGAAGGACGAGAACGCCGGAATCAAAGCGGTCTGCTGGCGCATGACCGCCGGCCGGCTCGGCATGTCCCCCGAGGACGGGATGGAGGTGATCGTCACCGGCCGCATCACCTCCTATGCCGAGCGCTCGGAATACCAGCTGGTGATCGAGCGGATCGAACTGGCCGGTGTCGGCGCGCTGCTGAAGATGATCGAGGAGCGGCGCAAGAAGCTCGCCGCCGAGGGCCTGTTCGAGCCCAGCCGCAAGCGCAAGCTTCCGGTGTTGCCCGCGGTGATCGGCGTCGTCACTTCGCCGACCGGTGCGGTCATCCGCGACATCCTGCACCGCATATCCGACCGCTTCCCGCGGCGGGTGCTGGTCTGGCCGGTCCTGGTGCAGGGCGAGGATGCGGCCCGCCAGGTCGCCGCCGCCATCCGCGGCTTCAATGCACTGGCGCCGGGCGGCGCGGTGCCGCGCCCGGACCTGCTGATCGTCGCGCGCGGCGGTGGCAGCATCGAGGATCTGATGCCGTTCAACGAGGAGGCCGTGGTCCGCGCCGCAGCCGAAAGCGGCATCCCGCTGATCTCCGCGGTCGGGCACGAGACCGACACCACCCTGATCGACTTCGCATCCGATCGCCGCGCGCCCACGCCGACCGCCGCCGCGGAGATGGCGGTGCCGGTGCGCGGCGATCTGCTGAACGAGACCGGCCATTGCGCACAACGGCTGTTTGCGGCGCTCACGCGTTCGATGAACGAATGGCGGCTGACCGTCGAAGGCCTGGGCCGCGGCCTGCCGGATCCGGTGCGCCTGCTGCAGGAGCGGGCGCAGCAGCTCGACCAATGCGCCGAGCGCTGGCTGCATCTGCCGCAGACCATGTTCGCGCGGCGCCGCGACCTCATCGCCAATCTCGGCGCGCGGCTGAAGACGCCGGCCGAGCAGATTGCCGCGGCGGGCGCCGCGCTCAATCTCGAGGCGGTGCACCTGAAGACCGCCATCCGCCATGCGGTCGAGCGGCAGGACCGTGCGCTCGAACGGGTGAGCGCCGGCTTCACACCGCGCCTGGTCACCGGGTTGATCGAGCGTCAGGCCCAGGCCCTGGAATCGCTGGGGCGGCTGCTCGAATCCTATTCCTATGACCAGGTGCTGAAACGCGGCTTCGCCCTGGTCCGGAACGCGGCGGGCGAGCCGGTGCTGGCGGCGGCCGGCGTCCCGGCCGGGGAGCGGTTGCGGCTGCAATTCCACGACGGCGAAGTCGGGGCGGTTGCGGCCGGGACACCGGCTTCTGCTCCCAAACGCGGGTCGCCCCCCGGCAAAACCAAGCCTGATCAAGGCTCTTTGCTCTAACTTTTGCGATTTCCGGAACCCTTTTTCGGGCCTAGGGTTGGCGAATCGGGGAGATTCGTATGCCAACCACCGACCGTCCCGCGCCGCGCATCCTCGTCGTCGAGGACGATTATTTCGTGGCGGCTGACCTCGAGGGTGGCCTGCGGGACGCCGGGCTCGAGGTGATCGGCCCGGTGCCGACAGCGGAAGAAGCCCTGGCCCTCGCCAGATCGGAACGGCCGCTGCTTGCGGTGATGGATATTCGGCTGGCGGGGCAGAAAGACGGGATAGATGCCGCGCTCGAACTCTACCGCGAGCTCGGCATCCGCTGCATCTTCGCCAGCGCGCATGTCGAGCCGCCCTATCGCGAGCGCGCCGCCGCGGCCGCACCGCTTGGCTGGGTGCAGAAGCCCTACACGATCGGCACCGTGGTGGCGGCGGTGAAGAACGCATTGCCGGAGGCCGGGCAGAGCCTCGCTTGACGCTGTTTCGGGGTAGCCCATACTGCGAGCCACGCAGGGGGAGCGCCGGATGGACGAAATCAACGATCTCAAGGATTGGATCAACAATCCGCCGATCAGCCGGGGGGCGGCCCCCTTCGTGCTCACCTTCGCGCTGGAAGAGTTCTCGCGCAACCGCGAGGGGCTCGACTTTCTGAAGGCCTTCGCCGATCGCACCGAGCAGTTCGCCAAGGGCCGCGGCTGCGACTTCATCCGCATCTCGA
>JAYSFH010000069.1:0-11929 GCA_041913405.1 Dongia sp.
AGTGGAACCAATTCGACACCTTCGTGGTGCCGGGCGGCTATTGGGCCGAGCATGTGAACACCTCGGACAAACCGGCGATCCTGTTCGTCGCCAGCGACGAGCCCACCTTGAAGGCGCTCTCTTTCTATCAGAAGCACGGCAAGAACCAGGCCGGCGATATCATCAAGCTCACCTAAACCCGAGATCATGGCAAAAGCGAAGAACACCAAGCTGCTCGCGAATTTCGACTGCCCGGGCGGCGGTCAGGTCTGGGTCGAGGGCAACCATCTTTTCGTCGGCCATATGCGCCAGCCGACCGGCACCACCGTCGTCGACATCTCCGACCCGCGGAAGCCCAGGACCGTCGCCAAGGTCGAGGTCCCGGAAGGCTGGCATTCGCACAAGGTCCGCGTCGCCGACGGCATCATGATCGTCAATCACGAGAAGCAGGGGCCGGCCGGCGATCTCGGCTTCGGCGGGGGCCTCGGCATCTACGACGTCTCGAACCCGGCCGCGCCCAAGCACATCACCAACTGGCGCACCCACGGCAAAGGCGTGCACCGCTTCGACTTCGACGGCCGCTACGCCTATATCTCGCCGACCGCCGAGGGCTATGTCGGCAACATTGCGATGATCCTCGATCTCAAGGACCCGGCCAAGCCGCAGGAAGTCGGCCGCTGGTGGATTCCCGGCCAGTGGACCGCCGGCGGCGAGGAATACCCCTGGGAGAACTGGACGCCGCCGCGCTGCCATCACCCGATGCGCCGGGGCGACCGGCTCTATGTCTCCTATTGGCACCATGGCTATTACATCCTCGACATCGAGGATATGTCGAAGCCGAAGCTGATCTCGGGCGGCAACACCTCGCCGGCCTTCCCGCACCCGACTCATACCTGCCTGCCGATCCCCGAGCCCTTGAAAGGCCGCAAGATCATGGTGGTGGCGGACGAGGACGTGGCGAAGCTCTGGCCGGCCGCCCCGGCCTTCACCTGGATCTACGACATCACCAACGAGCATTGCCCGATCCCGATCTCGACCTGGCAGGTCGAAGGCCTGGACAAGGACGGCACGCCGCAGCCGCCGATGATGGGCTGCCACCAGCCTTCCGAGCGCTTCAAGGGCACCATCATCCCCTTCGCCTGGTTCGCCCAGGGCCTGCGCATCCTCGACATCGCCGATCCGTTCGCGCCGAAGGAGATTGCCTTCTACGAGCCGGACGCGCCGCAAGGCCATGAATTGTCTTCATCCAATGATGTGACTATCGACGACCGCGGAATCTGCTATCTGATAGACCGGCAGCGTGGCGTCGATATCATCGAGACGTCGGTGCTCTAAAAAAATTTCCTCCCCCAACTTTGAGGGAGGCGGGTGGGGGAGTCCCACAAAGACTGCAGGGGGATGGATTGGCCAACAACATCACACCGATCGGCAAGAAGAACCCAAACCTGCCGTTTCATCCGGCGGTCCGCGCCGGCGATTTCATCTATGTCTCGGGCCAGGTTGCCAAGGACGAGAAGGGCAACATGTGCGTCGGCAATATCGAGGATGAGACGCGCTGGACCCTCGAAGCCATCAAGCGCATCCTCGCCCTGGAAGGCGCCGATCTCTCGGATGTGGTGAAGATCACCACCTACCTCGAGGATGCCCGCGACTTCGGCCGCTATAACGGCGTGTTCAAGGAGTATTTCCCGGACGGGAACGTGTCGCGCACCACCGTCGAGGCGCGCGCCGTCATCAGCTGCAAGATCGAGATGGACGCCGTCGCCTACAAGCCGAAAGCTTAACCAGAAACGGCGGCGCGAAACGCCGCTCCAGAGTCCGCAGGGAGAGTCGAATGTTGAGAGTTCTTGGCCGCGCCACATCCGGCAACGTGCAGAAGGTCCTGTTCTATCTCGAGGAGACCGGCACGCCCTACAGCCGCGAGGATTACGGCCGCCAGTTCAACAACACCGGCGGCGACTACCTGAAGCTCAATCCCAACGGCAAGGTGCCGACCCTGGTCGACGGCGACACGGTGATCTGGGAATCGCACACCATCCTGCGCTATCTGGCGAGCAAAGGCGGCAAGACCGATCTCTACCCGACCGACCTCGTGGCGCGAACGCAGGTCGAGCGCTGGATGGACTGGCTGCTGGCCTCGGTGAATTACCAGTATGTGCAGGTGTTCAAGGATTCCAAGAAGGCCGACAACGAGCGCGCGCCGACCTTCGCCGCCGATGCCAAGGAATTGGGCGCCCAGCTCGAGATTCTCGACAAGTCGATCGCCGGCAAGAATTTCGTCGCCGGCAACAGCCTCACCCTGGCCGACATCGCCATGGGCCCGGTGCTGCACCGCTGCCTCGACTTCCCGATCCAGCTGCCGGCGCTCACCAATCTCCGCGCCTGGCGCGACCGGCTGAAGGAGAAAGCCTCCTTCAAGAAAGCGACGGCGGGCTGATCGAGCGATGAGCAAAGCCGCCGTCATCGGTCTCGGCACCATGGGTCCCGGCATCGCCGCGACCCTGGCGCGTGCCGGCTACACGGTTTCGACCTTCGATGCCGATGCCGCCCAGCGCGCCAAGGCCAAGGCCGGCTTCGACATCGCGACCACGGTGCTGGGCGCGCTCGGCGTCCCCGAAAAGCCGCAAGGCACCATCGCTGTCGCCGAGACCCTGGCCGAGGCAGTCGCCGGTGCCGATCTCGCGATCGAGAACGTCTCGGAGAAGCTCGACGTCAAGATCGCGGTGTTCCGCGAGATCGAGGCGGCCGTCTCCAAGGACTGCATCATCGCCTCCGACACCTCGGGGATTCCGATCACCAAGATCCAGGAAGGCGTCGCCACACCGGCGCGGGTGATCGGCATGCACTGGTCGAATCCACCGCACATCATCCCGATGATCGAGGTCATCCCCGGCGCGCAGACCGATCCGAAGGTGACCGCGGCGATGACCGCGATCGTGAAGCAGATCGGCCACCTGCCGGTGCTGATCAAGAAGGACGTGCCGGGCTTCGTCGAGAACCGGGTGCTCTATTCGATCATGCGCGAATGCGTCGATCTGGTGGAGCAGGGGGTGATCGAGCCCGAGGCGCTGGACACCTGCGTCTCCTGGGGCATCGGCTATAAGCTCGCGGTGGTGGGGCCGATGGCGCTCTTGGACATGGCCGGGCTCGACATCTACCAGGCGGTCAGTAGCTACTTGAACAAGGAGCTCTGCACCCGGGCCGATACCGCCGGCTATGTGACCGAGAAGACCAAGCAGGGCAAGCTCGGCATGAAGACCGGCGGCGGCATCTTCGACTATACCCCGGAACGGATCGACGCCTTGCGTGCGGAGCGCGCGAAGCGGCTGGTCGCGGTCCGCAAGGCGTTGCAGGCAGGATAGGAGACATGGAGATCGCGCCACCATGACGAGGGCTGCGCGGCGCGGATGAAGCGGTTCGACCAAGCGCAGCGATCAAGCGTGCGTAACAATGAAACGAGGGAAATGAGGAGGCTTTGACCATGAACAGGATTTCAAGACGGTTGATGACGGCGACGGCCATCGCGGCCGTGCTGGCCACCGGCGCTTTCGCCGGGATCGGCGCGCAAGCGGCGGACGTGAAGAAGATAGCCGTGATGACGCCGGAAGACCCGACCGATTACGGCTGGAACCAGCAGGGCTTCGATGCGGCGAAAGCCGTGGCGGAGAAGTTCGGCCTGGAGTTCATGCCGGCGACGGGCCTCGGCTACGGCGACGTGCACCCGCAGGCCCGCGAGCTGGCCGATGACGGCGCCAGCCTGATCATCGCGCATGCTTCCGGCTACAACACCGCGGTGCCGGAAGTCGGCGCCGAGAAGAAGGTGCCGGTCGCGATCGTCGACAAGGAAGGCTCGGGCGTTCCGGGCGTCCTCGCCGACTACACGCTCTCCGGCCATGAAGGCGCCTATATGGCGGGCGCGCTGGCGGTGAAGATGTCGAAGTCCAAGACCGTCGGCATCGTCGTCTCGGGCGAGCCGCCGTCCTGGAACTCGCAGTCGGCTGCTTTCGCCAATGGCGTCAAGGCGACCGATCCCAGCGTGAAGATCCTCTACGCCGTGATCGGCCCGGCCGCTTATGCGGATGCGGCCGGCGGCAAGCGCGTCACCGAGCAGTTGATCGGTGCCGGCGCCGACGTGATCTTCGGCCAGGGCGACGGCGCCAGCTTCGGCATGCTGCAGGCGGTCGAGACGGCGAAGACCAAGACCTGGTTCATCGACGTGATCGGCGACAAGACCAAGATCGACAAGGGCAACCTCTTGTCCTCCGTGGTCTGGGACATGGTTCCGGTCTACACCCAGATGGTCGAGGACCTGAAGGCCGACAAGTTCGGCACGCATGAATATGCGATCAGCCTGAAGGACAACTCGGTCGCGCTGCTGCACACCAAGCACATTCCGGACGATGTCTGGAAGTCGCTCGAGGATCTGCGCGCAAAGATCATCGACGGCAGCGTGAAGGTCGAGCGCATCGAGGACGCACAGAAGGTGCGCGCCCTGATGAGCTCGGTCGATCCGGGGCCGGCGCAGTAAGCAGCGAGAGTCTGTTGCGAAGGGCCACGCCGTCCCGCGGCGTGGCCCGACGCAGTATTGAATCATGAACCAGACTTCAGCGGTTGTTGCGGTCCGCAACGTCACCAAGAGATTCCCGGGCGTGGTCGCCAACGCCGACGTCTCGCTCGACTTCAACGCAAGCGAGGTCCACGTCCTCCTGGGCGAGAACGGCGCCGGCAAGTCGACCCTGATCGGCATGCTCGCTGGCATGCAGCAGCCCGACGAAGGCGAGATCCTGATCGGCGGCAGCGCCGTCAGGATCGCCTCGCCGCGCCACAGTCTTGAATTGGGCATCGGCACGGTGTTCCAGCACGTGCTGCTGGTGCCGAGCCTCACCGTCATCGAGAACCTGATGCTCGGCGGCAATTGGTGGCAGCGCTTGGCACGCGGCGCCGCGCTGAAGCGGTTCCAGGAACTCTCCGGCCTGCTCGGCGTGCAGATCGACCCGGATGCGCAGGTCGGGCGACTTTCCCTGGGAGAGCAGCAGCAGGTCGAGATCATGCGCGCGCTCTGGCGCGGCGAGAAGGTGCTGATCCTCGACGAGCCGACCTCCATGCTCACCCCGCAAGGCGTCAAGGATCTCGGCGCCGTCATGAAGCGCCTGCGTGACAAGGGCGTCGCGCTCATCCTGATCACCCATAAGCTGGTCGAAGCCTATGCCTTCGGCGACCGCATCTCGGTGCTGCGGCTGGGCCGTATGGTCGGCGACATCCCGCCGGAGCGCCTCAAGGCGATGACCGAGAAGCAGGTGACCGACACGGTCATCCAGATGATGTTCGGCACCACCGAGGCCCATGCCCGCGACGCCGAGATCCTGACCGGCCGCGGCCGCGCCGCCCACAAGGACCGCACGATCGACCGCAGCGGGCCCGCGCGGCTGCGCTTGCGCGACGTCAGCACTGAGGCCGAGCGCGGCGCCTGTCCCTTGCGCGAAGTCGGCTTCGACCTCTGGCCCGGTGAAGTCCTGGGCATCGCCGGGGTCGATGGCAACGGCCAGAAGCATCTCGCCGAGGTGCTGGCCGGCCAGCGCCATGCGGGCGGCGGAAAGATCGAGATCGCCGGCGCCGACGTCACCGCCGACGGGGTGCCGGAACGGCGCCGCCATGGCGTGCGCTATGTGACCGACGAGCGGCTGGGCGAGGGCACGGTCGGCGCTTTCTCGGTCGCGACCAACCTGGTGCTGAAGGAGATCGGCGTCCCGCCGTTCTGGAAACGCGGCATCAGCGACTGGCACCGCATCCACGACCATGCCCGCGGCCAGATCCAGCGCAACGACATCCGCACCCCATCCGAGAAGACTCCCGTCGGGCGGCTCTCCGGCGGCAACATCCAGAAGGTGCTGCTGGCCCGCGAACTCAACGCCGAAGCCAGCATCGCCGTCTTCAACAAGCCGACCTACGGCCTCGATCTGCAGAACACGCGCCTGGCGCATGACCGCATCCTCGCCAGCGCCGGGAGCGGCATGGCGATCGTGGTGATCTCCACCGACCTCGACGAACTCCTGGAAGTCTCCGACCGCATCGCCGTCATGTTCCAGGGCCATCTCGCCGGCATCGTCGAGAACGGCCCCGATGTCGAGCGCAAGATCGGCCTCTTGATGACCGGCGCGAAGGCGGAGGCCGCATGAGCGCCGAAGTGGAAACCCTGCCCGGCCAACTCCCGGGCGGCGACCGGATCAAGGAGATCGTCGCCACCATCGCCCGGGTGCTGATCCCGGTGCTGCTCGCCCTCGTCATGGGCGGCATCATTCTGCTGATCCTCGGCAAGGATCCGCTGGCCTATTACGGCTATGTCGCCAAGCGCGGGCTGCTCACCTGGGGCGGGTTGCAGGAGACCTTTACCCGCATGGCGCCGCTGCTGCTGATCGGCGCGGGGCTGATCGTCGCCTTCCGCGCCGGCATCTGGAATCTCGGCGGCGACGGACAGTTCCTGCTGGCGGCGGTGATCACATCGGCCACCGCGCCGGCCTTGGTCGGCACGCTTCCCGACATCATCGTTCTGCCGCTCTGCATGGCGCTCTCGATTGCGACCGGCGCGCTCTGGTCGGTGATCCCGGCGCTGTTGAAGGCGCGCTACGGCATCAACGAGATCATCACCTCGATGATGATGAGCTTCCTCGGCGTGAGCTTCGCGAATGTGCTGATCAAGCTGATCTTCTGGGATCCCGCCACCACCGTGCCGCAGACCCGGACGCTCCCGGTCGAGGATCGCCTGCCGCGGCTCGGCGACAGCACCATCCACAGCGGCATCCTGATCGCGGTCGCGGTGATCATCCTGGTGCATCTGATGATGACCCGCACCGCCTTCGGCCTGAAGCTCCAGGTGGTCGGCGCAAATCCGGCCGCCGCCGTGCACGCGGGCTTGAACGTCGCCTGGCTGACCATGGCCACCTTTGCCATCAGTGCCGGCTTGATCGGCCTCGGCGGCTCGGTCGAGATCCTGGGCGTGTTCGGCACCGTGCGCGCGGACTGGAACCCGGCCTATGGCCTGCTGGTGGTGCCGCTGGTGTTTCTCGCAAGGTTCAACGGCTTCGGCACCATCGGCTTCGTCTTCTTCTTCTCGGCCTTGATGATCGGCGGCGACAGCGCCGCGCGCCGCATCGGCGTGCCCAACCATTTCGTCCTGGTCCTGGTCGCCCTGCTGCTGATCTTCCTGGCGGTAGTCGAATATCTCGACCACATCCGCCGCAAGAAGGCGCGCTGACCATGGAAGGTCTGCTCACCCAACCTTTCCTGACCGCACTTCTCTTCGGCGCCGTGACCGCGGGCGTGCCTTTGCTGCTCGCTGGCCTCGGCGAGCAGATCTCCGAGAAGGCCGGCGTGCTCAACATCGGCATCGAAGGCATGATGCTGTTCGGCGCCTATACCGGCTTCGTCGCCGCCTACTATACCGGCTCGTTCACGCTCGGCTTCATCGGCGGCGGGATCGGTGGCGCGGTGGTGGCCCTGATCGTGATGCTGCTCTGTATCCGTTTCGGCCTGAACCAGATCGTGATCGGCATTGCCGTCACCATTGGCTTCGAAGGCCTGACCGCCTTGCTGCATTACTTCCAGTTCAGTCGTACCTATCCGCGGCTCGATGCGGCGCCCTTGCTGAGCCTCCCGGGCTTGGGTGCGATCCCGGTGATCGGGCCCGGCCTGTTCAACCACAATGCCGTGGTCTATCTCGCGGTGATCCTGGTCTTCGTGCTGACCTGGATGTTCCGCTCGACCTATGTCGGCCTCAACCTCGAATCCGCGGGCAACAAGCCGGCGGCCCTCGATGCCGCGGGGGTCAGCGTCATCAAGACCCGCGCCATGGCCGTCCTCTCCACCGGATTCCTCGCCGGCCTCGGCGGCGCTTATATGGCCAATGTCGGCGCCGGGCTGTTCGTGCCGATGATGACCGGCGGTGCCGGCTTCATCGGGATCGTGCTGGCGATGCTGGCCCGCGGCAAGCCGGTCTGGGTGCTGCTGGGCGCCGCGCTGTTCGGCGCCAGCCTGTCGATGACCACGGCCCTGCAGGTCGCGGGGGTCAACGTGCCGACCGACGTCGTGCAGATGTTGCCCTTCGCCATGGTCATGCTGGTTCTGGTAATCTTCGCGCGGCACAGCGTGCTGCCGCCGGCGCTCGGATTGCCTTATGTGCGCGGCGACCGCGGTTGACAGTATAAAACGGGAGGGAGGCCCAACCATGTCCGATACGAAAGTCTACCTGCTCGACGGCGGAACTCTGGTGATCGACGGGTTCCATGCTTTCTGGAATCGCGGGCCCGGCGGCGAGCTCCGCTTCCCCTGCTACTCCGTGGTGGTCGAGCACAAGGACGGCCGCTACATGTTCGACACCGGCTACGACTTCGACCATGTGATGCGGGTGCTGCCCTTCGAGAAGCCGATCCAGGACAAGGCGCAGACCATCCCCGGCCAGCTCGCCGCGATCGGCCTCAAGACCAGCGACATCAACTATGTCATCAACTCGCACTATCACTTCGACCATTGCGGCGGGAACAAGCACCTGCACGAGGCCTGCACCATCTGCCACGCCAAGGAGCTGGAGCAGAGCGCCAACTGCCAGCCCTTCGAGCATCTCGGTTACTCGGACCTCACCTTCTCGCCCGACATCATGAAGCAGAAGAACGTCCAGCTGCCGCCGGATCCGGCACTCGACATGTACACGCCGAAATTCCAGACCCTGACCGGCGACCAGGAGATTGCCAAAGGTGTCTGGCTGTTCGAGACCCCGGGCCACACCGCCGGGCATTACAGCATGATGGTCGAGCTCGCGAACCGCCCGCCGATGCTGTTCACAGCGGATGCCTGCTACAGCAAGAAGAACATGGACATGATGTGCATCTCGAGCTTCCACCTCGATCCCGTCGGGAGTCTCAACTCGATGAAGCGCCTGAAGGCGCTGGCCGAGAAGCACGACGCCGAGCTCTTCTATTCGCACGATCTCGAAAGCTTCAAAGGCTACCAGACCGGCGCGAACTACTACTCGTAGGCGCGCAATCGCGCCGAATACTCAGTCGTCATCCCCGGGCTTGGCCCGGGGATCCCTGACTTGAGTCTAATCTAAGAGAAGGAACTCAGGGGTGCCCGGGCCAAGCCCGGGCATGACGAACGAGTTTGAACGTCAGCGACAGGCCATCACCACCGCGCCATGCCGGCATCGACGTTGAGCGCCTGGCCGGTGATCCAATGCGCCTCTTCCGACGCCAGGAAGGCGACGGCGGGCACGATGTCGGCCGGGACGCCCTTGCCCTTGATCGCCTGCAGCATGTCGACGAAGCCGAAAGCGTCCTTGTGCGGCGTGGTCTGCACGCCCTCGGTGTCGGTCAGGCCCGGCATCACCGTGTTGCAGGTGATCTTGTAGCCGCCGAGCTCGGTCGCCAGCGCCCGGGTGAATGAGAACACGCCGCCCTTGGTCGCCACGTAATGCGCCATGTTCGGCGTGCCGGCCAGCATCGAGTTCGAACCGAAGTTCACAATGCGGCCATAGTTGTTCTTGCGCATCAGGTCCGATCCCGCCTTGCACATCAGGTAAAGGCCGTCGAAGTTGACCCGCGCCACCCGGCGCCATTCCTCGAAGGTGAGCTCGTCCCATTTCACGAAGGGCACGATCGCCGCGACATTGACCAGCACGTCGAGCTTGCCGGCCTTTGCGGCGACGCCGTCGAACAGCGCCTTCACCGAGGCCGGGTCGCCGATATCGGTCTGCTGGCCGTAGGACTTGCCACCGATCTCCTTGGCCGTCGCTTCCGCGCCCTTGCCGTTGATGTCGGCGGCGATGACGGTGGCGCCTTCCGCGCCCAGCCGCAAGGCCACCGCCTTGCCCATGCCCTGTGCCGCGCCGCTCACCACGGCCACCCGGCCCTCGAAACGTTTCATGCTCATCCCCTCTGTCTTGATGATTTTCGTGTCAGCCCTTGGCGATGACGGCGAGCGCCGCCTCGACGCCGGCGCCGACATCAACTTTCTTGCCCAGCTTCCGGAGCGCGCCGCCAAAGGCGGTGACTGCGACCGTGGCATAGACCGGCTCCGCCACCGGGCCCATATGGCCGATGCGGATCAGCTTGCCCTTGGTCTGGTCGCGGCCGCTGGAGAACACCACGCCGAAAGCTTCGCGCGACGCGGTGATGATGTCGCTGTCCTTCATACCCGCCGGCACAGCGACCGCAGTGCAGGTCGGCGAGGCGATGGTCTCGCTCCTGGCCCAGAGCGACAGTCCCATCGCCTTGATGCCGGCGCGGGTCGCCTTGGCCGTGAGCGCGTGGCGATGCCAGACATTCTCGGCACCTTCCTCGAGATAATGGTCGAGCGCCGCGTCGAGGCCGTTTATGTCGGCGATCGACGGCGTGAACGGGAAGGGCTTCGACTTGCTCCAGGCATCCTTCCAATCGGAGAGGCTGAGGATCGAGGCGAACGGCGCCTTCGGATTCTTCTTGATGTGCTTCCAGGCCCGGTCGCTCACCGCCATCATGGTGACGCCGGGCGCGCCGCCGAGGCACTTGCCGGGGCCGCTGATGAACACGTCGGCGCAGCAGTCATCCGGATGGATGTCCATGCCGCCGAAGGAGGAGACCGCATCGACGATCAGCAGCGCGTCATGGTCGCGCACGATCCTGCCGATCTCCTTCGCCGGATTGATCGTGCCCGACGGTGTGTCGTGATGCACCAGGGAGACGACCTTGATGTCCGGCCGCTTCTTGAACGCGGCCTTGACGGCGGCGGGGTCGATCGATTCGTTGAACGGAACCTCGATCTCGACCATTTCCTTGTGATAGCGCGCCGACCAGTAGCCGAAGCCCTTGCCGTAGACGCCGGAGGCGAGGTTCAGCACCACGTCATTGGGCGAGATCAGCGACGCGGCGGTTGCCTCGATTGCCGGCGCTGGCTCGCATTGCAGGATCAGGGCGGGCGCCCGGGTCCGCATCGCCTTCGCCGCCTTCTTCGTGAGGTCCTCGTAGAACTGCTGGAACCACGGGTCGTAGTCGTATTGCAGCGGACGCGCCATCGCCTGCAGGATCCGCGGATAGGCCGCGACCGGTCCCGCCGAAAGCGTGATCACCGGTTCTCTCAGCGCGCCGGTTTTCGACCGCGCGGTCGTCTTCTTCGCCATGGTGGTTCGAGCCTTCCCCTCTTTGGTTCGTCGCGGTTTGAGCTTTGGTCTCATCCGCAATCGCACGCATCATTGAATGATAGACTGGCGCCCGAAAAAGTGAAAACACTATCCGCGCGTTTCATCACGATTGGTCCCAGCCGCAATGCCGCAGCCTCCGGAGAATTGGTTCGACGTCCTGATCATTGGTTCCGGAACGGCAGGCGCGGTCCTCGCCGCACGCTTGAGCGAAGACCCGGCCATCAAGGTCGGTCTCGTCGAGGCCGGCGGCGCGCCCGAGGATCCGCGCATCGCCGACCCGCGCGCCTGGCCTCTGTTGCAAGGGAGCGCGGTCGATTGGGGCTACCGCACGCAGCCGCAGCGTCATGCCGCGAACCGCGTCTTCGACTGGCCGCGCGGCAAGGTAATCGGCGGCTCGACCGCGATCAACGCCATGGCCCATGTGCGCGGCCATGCCGACGATTTCGCCGCCTGGGACTGCGCCGGCTGGGGTTTCGCCGACCTCATGCCCTATTTCCTGAAGTCGGAGACCTACACGCCGGGAGCCTCTGCCTATCACGGAGGTAACGGCCCGCTGCATCTCATCCGCCCGTGGGAACCGCATGCGATCACCCAGGCCTATATGGCGGCCGGAGAGATGCTTGGCTTCGCGCCGACTGCTGACCACAACGGCCCGCAGATGACCGGCCCCTGTACCAACACGCTCACCATCAGGGACGGCAAGCGCCAGACCATCGCCGATGCCTATCTGACGCCCGCGTTGAATCGACCCAGCCTCACCCTGCTTCCCTGGACCGAGGTCCA
>JAYSFH010000070.1:0-5414 GCA_041913405.1 Dongia sp.
CTGCGACAGCCGGCTGACCCGCGCCTTCATCCATCTGATCGAGGCGACCACCGGCCAGCTCGAGCTGAAGCGGCTCTACAAGATCTACCAGACCGAGCTTCGGGGCAGCGTCGACTTCTGGGAAGCGGCGATGCGGCTGATGCGGCTCTCGATCGATTACGATCCGATGAAGCTCGAGGCTCTGCCAAAGACCGGCCCGCTGGTGATCGTCGCCAACCATCCGTTCGGACTGATCGACGGCCTGCTGATCGGACATCTCGCCAACCGGGTGCGGCGCGATTTCAAGGTGCTGACCAATTCGCGCCTCTATCCGCCGGACGCAGAGCTGCGCAACTACATCCTGCCGATCGATTTCGATCCGACGCCCACCGCGCAGGAGACCAATCTCCAGAGCCGTGCGGTCGCCCGGGCCCACCTCAAAGGCGGCGGTTGCATCATCGTGTTTCCGGGCGGCGGCGTTGCCACCACGCCGAGCCTGTTCGCCAGGAAGGCGGTCGATTTCGAGTGGAAGCATTTCACCGCGCGGCTGGTGCATGAGGCCAAAGCGCCGGTGGTGCCGATCTTCTTCCCCGGCCAGAACAGCCGGATGTTCCAGATCGCCAGCCACATCGGCATGACCGCGCGGATGGCCTATCTGCTGCACGAGGTCGCCAACAAAATCGGCGGAAGCTTCACCGCCACGATCGGTGACGTTCTGCCCTACGAGACGCTGCAGCAGATGCGCGACCCGCGCATGCTCTGCCGCCACCTGCGCGACAAGACCGAAGCGCTGGCGGTTACCGGCTGATCGCCTTCAGCGCGGCGTCCGCGATCTCGCCCGGGGCCGGTGACGCGTCGATACGCTGCCAGTCGATCGCGCCGAGATCGTAGCCGAGCTGCTGCTCCAGGACCGCGAGATCGGCATCGGAAGCATCGTTCTTCCTGGCGCCGACGCGAGCGCGCAGGATTTCCGGCGGCGCTTCCAGCCAGATGCCGTCGAAGGAAACGTTCAGGCGCTTGCCGAGAGCGGCGAAAGCGGCGCGTTCCTCCGCCTTGGCGGAGACGGCATCGATGATGACGCTGCCTCCGACCTCAATGGCGGCTTGCGCCTCGGCTTCCAGCTGCGCATAGACGCGTTCGGTCGCATCGCGGGCATAGGCTTCCGCCGGCAGGCGCTGTTCGGGCGCTGCGCCGAACAGGCGCTTGCGGATCATGTCGCTGCGCAGCACCCGGGCGGGCGTGAGGGCGAGGCGGCCGGCGAGGATCGCGGCGATCGTGGACTTGCCGGTACCGCTGAGGCCGCCGACCGCCAGCAGGCGCGGTGGGCGTGGCTCCAGGAAATCGCAAGCGAGGTCGAAATAGCGGCGGGCTTCGGCAGCGTCCCCGGCCCCGCTCTTCGCGGCGGTGGCGGTCACATGGGCGCGAACCCAGGCGCGCAGGCAAAGGAACAGCGGCATGGCGGCGAGGCCGTCGCTCTCGTCGCTGACGTCCAGATAGCGGTTGAAGACGATGGCTGCTTCGGTGCCGTGGCCGCGATAGCGCAGGTCCATCAGCAGGAAGGCGAGGTCGTAGAGCACATCGATCGCCGCCAGCGATGGGTTGAACTCGATGCAGTCGAACAGCGTCGGTTCGCCGTCGATCAGGCAGATATTGCGGAGATGCAGGTCGCCATGGCATTGGCGCACCTTGCCCGTTGCGCGCCGCCGCTCCAGCAAAGCGGCGAGAGCGTCGGCGGCCTGACGGGCGGCAGCAGTCAGCGCTTCGGCTTCGGCGACCGGGATCTCCGGCGGGCCGTCGCGACGCAGGTTCTCGTCGTTGATGCGGATGACCTGCACGACGCCCGCGGTGCCGCCGAAGTCGCGCATCACTTCTGCGACGCGGTGGAAGGCGACAATGTTGTCGGCGAGCCGGCGCATCAGGTCGGGCGTCAGCCGGTCGGCTTCGGCGAGATGGCTGAGCAGCGCTTCCTGCGGGAAGCGGCGCATGACGACGACCCAGTCGACGGGTTCGCCCTTGCCACCCAGCGCGAGGCCGCTGGCTTCGCGGGTGACCGGCTGGACGTCTAGATAGAGGTTCGGTGCGGTGCGACGGTTGAGCCGCAGTTCCTCCTCGCAGGATCGGCGGCGAAGCTCCGCCGTCGAGAAGTCGAGATAGGAGTACTTCACAGCGCGCTTCAGCTTATAGACGCGCTCGCCGGCCATGAAGATCCGCGAGGCATGGGTGGCGATGATCTCGACCTTTTCGCCGCCATAAGTCCGCGGGTCGGAGAGGAAGGCAACGGTTTCGCGTTGCGCTTCTTCGGTCATCTAGAAGAACTTCGCCAAGTTGCGGCGGATGCGGTCCTTCACCTTCTCGCCGGGGGGCGGCGCCGCGAAGCTCTTGGCCGTGACGGTCTCGTAGAGCGCGATGTAATTCTGCGCGAACTCGACCAGGGTGTCGGCGGGAATTTCCGGGATCGGCTGCTTGTAGGGGTCGCAGCGCGCCGAAATCCAGAGGCGGAGAAATTCCTTGTCGAGGCTTTCCGGCTCCAGGTCCGCACCGTGGCGCGCTGCATAGCTCGACGCTTTCCAGTAGCGGCTGCTGTCGGGGGTGAGGATTTCGTCGGCCAGCACGATCTTGCCCTGGTCGTCGAGGCCGAACTCGAACTTGGTATCGACCAGGATGAGGCCGTTCTTCGCAGCGATCTCGCGGCCGCGGGCGAAGATGGCCAGCGACAGCGCCGCGACCTCGTCCCATTGCTTCTGGCTCAAGAGGCCCTGGGCCACGATCTGCTGCGGCGTGATCGGTGCGTCATGGCCGCCCTGCTCCGCCTTGGTGGTCGGGGTCAGGATCGTGACCGGCAGCTTGTCGTTCTTCTTCAAGCCGTCGGGCAGCGCGACGCCGTAGACGCTGCGCTTGCCGTCGCGATACATCGGCCAGATCGCGGTGTCGGTCGAGCCGGTCAGATAATCGCGCACCACCATCTCGACCGGGAGCATGGAAAGCCGTCGGCCGATGACGACGTTGGGATCCGGATAGTCGAGCACATGGTTGGGGCAGATGTCCCGGGTCGCCTCGAACCAGAAGCGCGCGGTCTCGGTGAGCACCTGGCCCTTGAACGGCACCGCGGCCAGCACCTGGTCGAAGGCGCTCTGGCGGTCGGTCGAGATCAGGATGCGGCGGCCATCCGGCAGGTCGTAATTCTCCCGCACCTTGCCGCGGTAGTAGTTCGGCAGTTCGGGGAAATGCGCCTCGGTGAGGACGTTGGGGATCGCGGCGCGGATGCGGTCAGGGTCGAGCATGCGTCTTATGGGCTCCTCTTTCGCGCCAGGCATCCATGGCCTGAAGATACCAGTAGGTGGCCTGGACCGCGATGCGGCCGAAAGGCCCGCCGTTCCAGTCGAGGCCGAAGGGGGCGTAAAGCTTGATCCGGTCGCTCTCGCCCGCGATCGCCTCGGCGACGACGCGGCCGGCGATGGTGGTCGTGTTCATGCCATGCCCGCCGAAGCCGGTCGCATGCCAGAGGCCCTCCGGCGTACGGCCGATCTGCGGCATCAGGTGCCGGGCATAGGACATCAGGCCGGACCATGCGGCGGCGACCTTCAGGTCCTGGAGCTGCGGATAGGTTTCGACGATGCGGCGGCGCATGATGGCGGCGAGGTTGGCCGGGTCCGCGGTGCGGGTGGTGATGCAGCCGCCCCAGAGGATCCGGTTGCCGTCCACCACCCTGTAGTAGTCTCCGGCGCGGCGATCGTCGGCGATGGCGGCGGGCGTGTCGATGGCCTGCGCGATATCGGCGATCGGCTCGGTCAGCAGCATGTAGGTCGCGATCGGCAGATAGGCGCGGTGCAAGGCCGGCGAGAGACGATCGGTGTAGCCGCCGCTGCAGAGCACGATATGCTCGGCCTCGATCTTGCCGCCGGCCGCCGTCACGGTGAAGCCGCCGGCCTTGCGGGTGATGGCGGTCGCGGGACTCTGCTCGAAGATCAGGCCGCCCCGCGCCGCGCTCGCGGCGCCGCGGCCGAGCGCGGAGGTGAGCGGATGGGAGTGGTAGCCAACGGGCGAATAGAGGCCCGGGAAATAGGCCGTGCTCTTCCGCTTCTCCTGCACCACCTCGCGCGAAAGATAGTGCAGGGTCGCGCCGAACTTCCGCTTGGCTTCGGCGACCTCCGCCTGCAGCCCGGCGGCATCGTCGTAGCGGATCGCGCGCAGGATCCCGGGCGTCGGGTTGACCCGCGCAAGATCGAGCCGGTCGATGTTCTCGCGCACGATCCGCACGCCCTCGACCGAGAGATCGTGCAGGGCCTTGGCGCCCGCTTCGCCGGCGCGGCGCGCGATATGGTCATGGCCGGTCGCATAGCCGGCGGTGACGAAGCCGCCGTTGCGGCCAGACGCACCCCAGGCGATCCGGTGCTGCTCCAGCAACGCGACCTTGAGCCCGCGTTGCAGGCATTCAAGGGCGGTCGAAAGCCCGGCCAGGCCGCCGCCGACCACGCAGACATCAACCGGATGTGCGCCGGAGAGCGCCGGAAAGGCCGGGTGATCGGCCATGGTGCGCCGGTAGTAGGTGTCTATGTAGGATTCGGGCATGCGTGGGGTCTGGGGAAAATTTCACCGGCGGAACTAAGCAGAATTGACGGCAGAATCCAATGCCGCAAGCCGCCGCTTTGACAATCGCCGCCGGGCGGCGTCTTCTGCCGGGCAACTGCAGCAACCCGTGGAAACCTCATGAAGCCCGAAGTGATCATGCTGATGACGTCGTCCCTCGATGGACGCCAGCATCCCAGCCGCTGGACCTTGACCCCCGACGGAGAGCGCAAGGATTGGGGCAGCATGTTCGAGAAGGTGCATGAGACATTGGGCGGCGATGCCTGGATCGTCGGCCGGGTCACCATGCAGGAGATGAGCAAGGCCGCGGCCCATCCGCCGGCCGTGGTGCCGAAGGTTGAACGGCCGCTGCACGTGGCTACCAAGGAGGCCAAGAGTTATGGCGTCGTGCTCGATCCCTCCGGCAAGGCGCATTTCTCCGGCGGCACGGTCTGGGGCGACCATATGATCGCGCTGCTCGGCCGGGATGTCAGTGACTCGCATCTGGCGGAGCTGGCGGGCGACGGCGTTTCCTACATCGTCGCGGAAGAGCCGCAGATCGATCTCGCGGCGATGCTGGAGACCTTGAACCGCGCCTTCGGCATCAAGCGGCTGCTGCTCGAAGGCGGCGGCACGGTGAACGGGAGCTTCCTCGCGGCCGGGCTGGTCGATGAGGTCCATGTGCTGATCGGCCCGGCCTTCGACGGCGACAGCAGCCAGCACGGCATCGTCTTCCACCCGGGCGGCCTCGCCGGCAAATGCGAGCTCAGCTTCCGGTCGGCGACGCCGCTCGAGCACGGCATGGTGCATCTGCGCTATGCGGCGACGCCGCCGCGCGCGGGCTAGGCGCCGCGGCGCAGCAGGTAGAT
>JAYSFH010000070.1:5424-6433 GCA_041913405.1 Dongia sp.
CATGATCCAGCCATGCTCTTCGCGGGCGGCCTTGCGCGCGGCGACGATGCGCGCCGCCACCTCGGCCAGCGGGCCGGCGATGCGGATCTCGGCCTCCATCCCCGCATAGGCCGACCACCAGATCGAGATGCCGGCGGGATCGAGGCTCTGGAACGAGCAACTGCCGTCGAGCATCACCACCACGGTGTCGGCGGCGGGCGGCCAACCGTCGTCGCGCAGGCGGCGTCCGGTGGTGACCACGAAAGGCGCGCCGATCTCGTTCAAGGTGATGCCGTGGCCGGCCGTCAGCGCCTGGATCGCGGTGATGCCAGGAATGATGCGCAGGTCGAGCAGCATCTGTCGGCGCAACCTTTCGACAATGCGCAAAGTGCTGTCATAGAGCGAGGGGTCGCCCCAGACCAGGAAGCCCGCCTTGCCGCCGTCGGGCAAGGCCTCGCCCAAGGCGCGCATCCAGGTCTCGGCGATCGCGTCATGCCAATCATCGACCCGCTGCCGATAATCGGGCGTGGCCTCGTCGCGGACCGGCAGATCGAACTCATGCAGGCGCGGCCCTGGTGCGCGCAGGTTGCGGGCGCAGATCTCGCGGCGGAGTTCCGCGAGGTCTTCCTTGTCGGCGCCTTTGCGCGGGATCAGCAGCGCGTCGACCTCGTTCATCGCCGCGACGGCCTCTTGCGTGAGGTGTCGCGGGTTGCCGGTGCCGATGCCGATCAGGACCAGCGTGAGGCTCATTCGGTTCCCTTGGGGAAGCGCGGCGCGGCGCCGGTCGGGCGGAAGCGGCGGTCGTAGCCTTCTGCATAGAGCGCGCTCTCGCGGAAATCCGCGGTGCCCAGCACCGGACCGACCATGATGATCGCGGTGCGGCCGCGCTCGCCCTCGGTCGCGGCGACCAGCGTCCCAAGCGTCGCGCGCACGATCCGCTGGTCCGGCCAGCTCGCGCGCCAGATCACCGCGGCCGGGCAGTCGGCGCCGTAATAGGGAGTCAGCCGCTCCACCACCTCGTCCAGCACAT
>JAYSFH010000070.1:6452-11890 GCA_041913405.1 Dongia sp.
GGTCTTGGCGAAATTCTCCAGGGTCTCATTGGCCGGCATCGGCGAGGCGCGGCCGGAGGTGCGGGTCAGCACCAGCGACTGGCCAATCTCTGGCAAGGTGAGCTCGGTGCCCAGAGCGGCGGCGGCGGCGGCAAAGGCCGGCACGCCGGGCGTGACGTCATAGGGAATATTCTCGGCGCGCAGGCGCCGCAGCTGCTCGCCGATCGCCGACCAGACCGCGAGGTCGCCGGAATGCAGCCGCGCCACGTCCTGGCCCTTCTCGTGCGCGCTGCGAATCTCGGCGACGATCTCGTCCAGGGTCAGCGGCGCGGTGTTGACGATGCGAGCACCCGGCGGGCAATGCGCGAGCAAGGCTTCGGGCACCAGCGACCCCGCATAGAGGCAGACCGGGCAGGCGGCGATCAGGTCGCGGCCGCGCAGGGTGATGAGGTCGGCGGCGCCGGGACCGGCGCCGATGAAATGCACGGTCATCTGGTGACGCTCCATTGAATGATCGGCCGCGCCCGCTCCCAGCCGCGCATCCGGCCGAGCGGCGCGGCATCGGCCAGCTCGACGCGCAGCAAGTGGCCGCCGGCGCGCGCATGCCAATCCGTCAGCAGCGCCTCGGTCTCCAGGGTAACCGCATTGGCGACGATGCGCGTGCCGGGTGCGAGATGGTCCCAGAGAAACTGCAGCACCGCTTCAGAAGCGCCGCCGCCGATGAAGACGGCATCCGGCGTCGGCAGGCCGGCCAGTGACTCCGGCGCCGTGCCTTCGACGGTGTCGATTCGATGCACGAGGCCGAAGGCTTCGCCGTTGCGGTGGATGTTGGCGCAGCGATCGGCGCGCGGCTCCAGCGCGATCGCGCGCGTGGCCGGTGCGGCGAGCAACCATTCGATCGAGACCGAGCCCGAGCCCGCGCCGATATCCCAGAGCGTTTCACCCGGTCTCGGCGCCAGTGCCGACAGCGTCAGGGCGCGGATCGGGCGTTTGGTGATCTGGCCGTCGGAGGCGAAGAGTTCGTCGGGCAAGCCGGCGGTGCGCGGCAAGCCTTTGTCGCCCGCCGTGTCGATCGCAACGGCCACCGGCGCGGCGGTGCCGGTGAGATTGAAGTCTTGTGCCGTGGCATTGCGCAGCCGCTCGCGCGGGCCACCCAAGGCTTCCAGCACATGGAGCGCCGATGGGCCGAAACCGCGCGCGGTCAGCCATGCGGCCAAAGCGGCGGGAGCGTCGCCGTCGCGCAGCAGGCAGAGCGCCTTGACGCCGGGCGACAGAACCGGCACGAGCTGCTCGAAGGGTGCGGCATGGAGGCCGAGGCAGACGACCTCTTCCAGGCGCCAGCCCAGGCGCGCCGCGGCGAGCGAGAAAGTCGAGGGCGACGGAAAGACGTGCCATTCCTCCGGCGCCAGATGCGCGGCGAGCGTGCCGCCGGCGCCGTGCCAGAAGGGATCGCCGGATGCCAGCACCGCGACGCGACGGCCGCGCAGCTCCAGGACCGGCGTGATGCTGAACGGCACGGGCCAGGGCCGGCCGCGGGCACCGACTTCCGCCAGTTCGAGATGGCGCGGACCGCCGAAGACGATTTCCGCCTGGTCGAGCGCGGACCGGCTTGCTGTGGTCAGGCCGTTCAGGCCATCTTCGCCGACACCGATGATACTCAGCCAGGC
Source organism: Dongia sp. (assembly GCA_041913405.1). Taxonomy (GTDB): domain Bacteria; phylum Pseudomonadota; class Alphaproteobacteria; order Dongiales; family Dongiaceae; genus Dongia. Next base: position 8,099 of record JAYSFH010000070.1, read on the forward strand.
ATCACCCATGACTCGCATCCTTCTGCTCGGCGGCACGACCGAGGCCAGCCGCCTCGCCAACGCGCTGGCCGCGCGCGGCGCCGACGCGATCTTCTCCTATGCCGGACGGACGCATGCCTTGGCCGGCCAACCGCTGCCGATGCGCGTCGGCGGCTTCGGCGGCGTCGATGGGCTGCGGCAGTATCTGCGCAACGAGAAGATCACCCATGTGATCGACGCGACCCATCCCTTCGCCGCGCAGATGAGCGCGCATGCGGTCACCGCCTGCAAGGCCGAGGGCGTGGCGCTCTGCGCCTTCGAGCGCGAGGCCTGGACGCCCGGACCGGAGGACCACTGGACCCGGGTCGCGGATATCGCGGCGGCGGTCGAAGCTCTGCCGAAAGCACCGACCCGCGTCTTCCTCGCCATCGGCCGCCAGAATTTGCAGGCCTTCGCCGCGCGGCCGGAGCATTTCTATCTGCTGCGGCTGGTCGATGCGGCGCCCAATCCCCTGCCCTTCCCGCAGGCCGAGGCAGTGATCGCGCGCGGGCCCTTCACCGAGGCGGGCGACCGTGCCTTGCTCGAGACGCATCGCATCCACCTCATCGTCGCCAAGAATTCCGGTGGTGAAGGGGCGCGCGCCAAGCTCGACGCGGCGCGTGCGCTCGACCTTCCGGTGATCCTGATCGACCGGCCGGCGATTCCGGCAAGACCGGTCTCCGGCACGATCGACGCGGTGCTGGACTGGCTGGATCATGCGGCCCCCGTCGTCGAGCGGGGCGTGTAGACGAAACGGCCAACGCGCCGGGTCTCGGCATTGCCGACGATCACCACGGTGCGCATGTCGGCCATCTCCGGCGTCGCTTCACCCAACGTCACTGTCTCCAGATTCTCATCGGACTTGCTGACATTGCGGGCGAAGGAGATCAGTCGGTCGTTGCCGCATTCCGCGCGCAGGATGTCGAGGGCCTGCGCGAATTGATGCGGCCGCGACTTGGAGCGCGGATTGTAGAAGGCCATCGCAAAGCCGCCGCGCGCCGCGCGGCCGCCGCCAGCATCGCGGTGATGCCGGGCAGGATCCGGATGTCGAGGTCGCGCCATTCCTCCGGCCCGGCCTCCAGCGCCTCGAACAGGGCGGAAGCCATGGCGAAGACTCCAGGATCGCCGGAGGAGACGATGATGACGCCCTGCCCCGCCGCGGCCATAGTCAGCGCATGCGCGGCGCGTTCCAGTTCCACCCGGTTGTCGGAGGGGTGCAAGGTCAGGCCTGGCCGCGGCGCGACGCGCGCGACATAGGGCGTGTAGCCGACGATGTCGGTCGCGGCGGCGAGCGCCGCCTGCACCTCGGGCGTCACCAGCGCGTCATCGCCCGGCCCGAGCCCCGCTACGGCGAGCCAGCCCGTCGCTTTCTTGGCGTTCACGGCCGGCGGCCTTGGCCGTGGACCACGGCGATCGAGAAATAGGGCACGCTCTCGCCGGCATCGACCAGGCGCTGCACCTTCTGGCCGGGCATGGTGCCGCGCTCGATCAGCCAGGCCTGCTGGAGCTTGCCGGTCTTCTCCAGGGCGCGGCGCAGCTTCGGCAGGTTGCGGCCGATCTTCATCACCACCAGCGCGTCGGTGTCGCCGATGCGGCGGGTGAGTTCGGCCTCGGGAAGCGTCGCCATCACCACGGTCAGCACATCGTCGCCCCAGGTGATCGGCTGGCCGGTGCTGGTCCAGCAGCCCGACATGCCGGTGATGCCCGGCACGATCTCGATTTCCACCTTGCCCTGCAGCCGTGCGTGGAGATGCATGAAGGAGCCGTAGAAGAAAGGATCGCCCTCGCAGAGCACGACGATATCGGTGTCGCGCGCCACGGCCTCGATCTTCGCCGACCAATCGACGTAGAAGGCCGCCATCATCTCGTTGTAGCGCGGGTCGTCGAGCGGGATCTCGGTGGTCACCGGGTATTCCATCGAATATTCGACGGCATCGCGCGCGATGATGCCGTCGACGATCTGTCGGGCATGGCCCTGCCGGCCTTCCTTGCAGAAATAGGCGACATGCCGCGCGGCGCGCACCAGGCGGTCGGCGCGCACGCTCATCAATTCCGGATCGCCGGGGCCGAGGCCGACGCAGATCACCTTGCCCATGTCATTCCTTCCAGCTGGCGAGGGCGTTGACCGCGGCGACCGTGATCGCCGAGCCGCCGAGCCGTCCCTGAACGACCAGCGCCGGCACCGAATCGGCCGCCAGCAGCGCCGCCTTTGATTCCGCCGCACCGACGAATCCCACCGGGCAGCCGATGATCGCCGCCGGCCGCGGGCAAGCCGGATCTTCCAGCATGTTCAGCAAATGAAACAGCGCGGTCGGCGCGTTGCCGATCGCCACCAGCGCGCCCTTGAGATGCGGACGCCAGAGTTCCAGCGCCGCCGCCGAGCGCGTGTTGCCCATATCGCGCGCGAGGTCCGGCACGCGCGGGTCCTGCAAGGTGCAGATCACCGCGTTGTCGGCCGGGAGTCGCGCGCGCGTGATGCCTTCCGAGATCATCCGCGCGTCGCAGAGGATCGGCGCGCCGGCCGCAAGCGCCGCCCGGGCGGTCGCCGCCATGCCGGGGGTGAATTGGACGTCGCGCTCCAGCCCCACCAGCCCGGCCGCATGGATCATGCGGACGACGACCGGCTCTTCGTCCTTCGAGAAGCGCGCGAGGTCGGCTTCGGCGCGGATGGTGGCGAAGCTCTGGGCGTAGATCTTCGCTCCGTCTTTTTCGTAGGCGTGGGGCATTCAGGCTCGCAGGATTCCAGGCAGCTTCAGGAGGTCGTCCGGCGTCAGGCCCCGGCGTTCGGGGGGATCGCCGGGGCGACCGTAGCGGATCAGGTCGAACCGATCTGGACCGGTTGCGACAAGTGTCAGGTCGACAGCGCCGGAACAGGCGCAGCCTTTGGCGCAGCCGGAGACATGCAGACGCGCCCCCTCCGGCAGGAACGGCGCCAGCCCCCGGGCCAGCGGCCGCGTCTCGGCGAGGCCCTGCAGGCAGGTCGGTGCACCGGTGCAGGCTTCCAGCCGCAGCCGCGGGTCGCCGGCGTCGCGGATCAGGCCGGAGAGATCGGGGAGCGCGGCAGCGCCTTCGATCAGCAGCATCCGCCAGGGCGTCAGCCGGAGCGGTCCGATCGCGGCCAAAGCAGCGAGCGTCTCGGCGTCGATCCGCCCGAACTCGATCGCGACCAGCGCGCCTTGCGCGACGACACCCGGGCCGGGACGCGGCGCCGGATCGGCGGCCGGGCTTTGTTGCCAATCCTCGGGCAGCGCGGCGCCGGCGGCGAGATGGCGGGCCATGCGGCCGCGCTGCTCTTGCACGCCGTTGCTTTCCAGGAACCAGCGTGCGAAGGCCAAGGCAGTCTCGGCCGCCGTGTCGCGCGTAACCGTACAACCGACGGAGAGTGAGTCGGCGCGGCAGATCAAGTTGCCTCGACCGCGCTCGATGCGGATGTCGGCGGAGGTGCCGGCCAGCACGGGGCGCGGTCCGCAATCGACCGCGAAGCCGAACTTGCCGGGGAGAGCCGGCGCGTCCTCGGCCGCGAGGAGCGTCGTCAATGCCCGGGTGATCGCGGCGCTGTCGTCATCCGCTGCCCAGAACGGCGTCACCACGATGTTGCGGCGCGCCTCGGCCTCGGCGGAGAGATCGACGAGATCGAGCGCCTGCAATGCCTCGACCAGGGGACGGTGCGTTTCCGGTGTCACGCCGCGGAGCTGCAGGTTGGCGCGGGACGAAAGGTCGATCTGGCCGTTGCCATGCGCGGCGGCAAGCGCCGCGATCCGGCGCGCCTGCTCG
>JAYSFH010000071.1:0-3434 GCA_041913405.1 Dongia sp.
CCGCTATCTTTGGTCCAACGGACCGAAGGAATGCCTGGAGTTCGCCGACTATACGTTCGACGAGCATTTCGGCCGGCCAATCGCCTCCTATCCGCCCCGCGCCGTGCTCTGGGACTACATCAAGGGCCGGGTCGAGAAGGCGGGCGTGCGCGGCTGGGTCCGGTTCCGCACGCCGGTGCGCGAGGTCGACTACAGCGAGAAGACCGGCCGCTTCACCGTCACCGCGCATGACCTCCAGAACGACAAGCTCAGCGCCGAAGAGTTCGATCACGTCGTGGTCGCGAGCGGCCACTTCTCGGTGCCGAACGTGCCGGAGTTCCCCGGCTTCAAGACCTTCAACGGCCGCATCCTGCACAGCCACGACTTCCGCGACGCGGTCGAGTTCAAGGGCAAGGACATCCTGATCATCGGCCGCAGCTACTCCGCGGAAGACGTCGGCTCGCAATGCTACAAATACGGCGCGAAGTCGATCACCAGCTCCTACCGCTCGAAGCCGATGGGCTTCAAGTGGCCGGCGAACTGGGAGGAGAAGCCGCTCTTGCAGCGGGTCGAGAACAAGACCGCCTATTTCAAGGACGGCACGTCGAAGGAGGTCGATGCGATCATCCTCTGCACCGGCTACCTGCACCACTTCCCGTTCCTGCCGGACTCGCTGCGCCTGAAGACCGCGAACCGGATGTGGCCGCTCGATCTCTATCGCGGCGTCGTGTGGGAGGCGAACCCGAAGCTGCATTACATCGGCATGCAGGACCAGTTCTATACCTTCAACATGTTCGACGCGCAGGCCTGGTACTCGCGCGACGTGATCCTGGGGCGGCAGAAGCTCCCGGCGCTCGCCGAGATGCAGAAGAACAGCGCCGCCTGGCGGGCCCGGGAGGAGACTCTCGCCGATGCCGAGGCCTGCATCTGGTTCCAGGGCGATTATGTGAAGGAACTGATCGACCTCACCGACTATCCGAGCTTCGACGTCGAGGCGGTGAACAAGACCTTCATGGAGTGGGAGCACCACAAGGCCGAGAACATCATGGGCTTCCGCGACAATGCTTATAAGTCGATCATGACCGGCCGGATGTCGCCCAAGCATCACACGCCCTGGCTGAAGGCGATGGATGACTCGCTGGAGAGCTACCTGAACGAATCCGGGACCCCCGCCGGCAAGATGACGGCCGCGAAGTGATATCGGTGAAATGACGGAAGCAGGCGGCTGACGCCGCCTGCAACCGCCAGAACGTGAGCTCCGGCGTGATGCGCCTCAAGGTTTTATTAATCGAGCCTCTCTAGATTCACGCTGGTTTCCCAGAGTTGGGCCGCTGAGCGGCCGGGTACGCATTCAGCGGAGGCTGCAAGCCTATGAATTTCGTCTCACCGGAAACGGCCGTGGAAAGCTCGGCCGCGGAAGCGGAACTCGGCGCGCTGCTCTCGATCACGCGGCGCATGAACGGCTTCCTGTACCGCTGCCAGAACGATGCCTCCTACACCATGCTCTACATGACCGACGGCATCACGCCGCTGACCGACTACCCGGCCGGCGATTTCATCGGCAACCGGGTTCGCGCCTTCACCTCGATCTGCCATCCCGACGATCTCTCGGTGGTGGACAAAGCGGTCGGGGCCGCGCTCGAGAGCAAGACCAACTGGGACATCGACTATCGGCTGGTCAGCCGGGCCGGCAAGCCGGTCTGGATCAACGAGATCGGCGGCGGCGTGTTCGACGAAAACGGCGAGCTCAAATTTCTCGAAGGCTGCATCGTCTCGATCGCCGACCGCAAGGCGCTCGAAGTGCAGAGCCGACAAGTGGTCGACCACTTGGGCGAGGTCAGCAAGCAGATCGTCGCCAGCACCGGCAACATCCTGAAGGTGCTGGGTGCCTTGAAGATGCTGGCCTTGAACGCGCGCATCGAGGCGACCCGCGCGGGCGAGATGGGCCGCGGCTTCGCCGTGGTCGCACAGGAGATCAAGTCGCTCGCCGCCGCCACGGGCGAAAGCGCCGAGAAGATCACCCATCTGACCAAAGACCTGCAGTCGACCCTGGAAGTCGCCAAGAACAAGTAACAAAGGGTTGCAGTTCGTTTCGTGCCGCGTCAGTATCCTGATAAGGCATAATCCCATATTCGAACCGGCGGCCGGGCGGAGTATTCATAGTGCAGGCTGACAGCGACAGCGGCGCAACGGCGACGGCGAAGGCGCACGTCTTCGCCCGTTCGAGCGGCGCGAACCGCGTGACGCTCAGCATCGACGGCAACTTCCTGCGGGTCGATGTCGCCGGCGAATCCCTGGACGGAAGCATCGTCGATTGCTTCCGTGAAGCGATCGCGGCCGGCGCGGTGCGGGCGAACATGGTGACGCTGGTCGATCTTTCCAACTTCACCGGCGGCGTCGAGTGGCCGGCGATCCACGCGATTGCCGACCTGATCCCCTGGGGCAGCGAGGTCGGCCGCCCCTCACGGGTCGCCTATGTCACCAAGAGCGCCTGGTTCGCGGCACTGCTGAAGCTGGTCTCGGTCCTGTTTCCGAAGTCGCAGCACCGCCAGTTCTCGGGCGTGCACAACGCGGTCCAATGGCTGCGGCAGAAGGATTAGCGCGCGCCCCGAGGCTCAGCTCCGCGGCTTCAGCTTGTCCGGGTCGTAGAAGGGGAAGCGCACGACCCTGGCGGGGATCCGCTTCTGGTGGCCGTCGATCTTGCCGATCTCGACCTCGGTGCCGATCGCGGCGGCGCTGATATCCATGCGGCAGAGCGCGATATTCTTCTGTAAGAGCGGCGAGCGGCAGCCGCTGGTGACGACGCCGACCTGCGCCCGGCCCTGATGCACGCAGGCGCCGTGGCCGACCGCCTCCTTGCCCTCGATCTCCAGGCCGACCAGCTGCCTTTGCGGATGCTCCTTGCGCTTCAGCAGCGCCTCGCGGCCGACGAAGTCCTCGTTGCCCTTCAAGGCGACGGTGAAGCCGATGCCGGCCTCGAAGGGATCGACCTGGTCGTTGAACTCGTAGTTGGCGAAGACCAGGCCAGCCTCGATCCGCAGCATGTCGAGGGCTTCGAGACCGAGCGGCTGGAGGCCATGCGGCTCACCCGCCTTCATCACCGCGTCCCAGACCGCCGTCGCATCCTTCGGGTGGCAGAAGATCTCGTAGCCCAGCTCGCCGGAATAGCCGGTGCGGGAGACCACCACGGCGACGCCGTTGTAGTCGCCGATCCGCCCGACGGTGAAGTTGAACCACTGGATCTCGTCCACCCGCGGCCGCGCGGGCGGAGTCCAGATGATCTCCTTCAGGATGTCGCGGCTCTTCGGGCCCTGGACCGCGATGTTGTGCAGCTGGTCGGTCGAGGATTTGACCCAGACCTGTTTCAGGCCCCGGCGCTCGGCGAGCTCGCGCAGCCAGACGCCGTCGTATTCGTCCCCGCCGATCAGGCGATAGCGGTCGGTGCCCAGGCGGAA